>DATLGO010000036.1 GCA_035540375.1 Candidatus Thermoplasmatota archaeon | reverse complement strand
CGAGACGCCGCCGTCCTCGGTCCCGTAGCACCCGCCCACCTCGATCCCGACCCAGAGCTTCTGCGGGTCGTCCGGGTGCGGGAGGATCGCGCTCAGGTCCGCCGCGCCCCAGGGGCTCGACCATTCCTCCGCGCCGGGCGCGGCCTGGAGGGCGGAGAGCGAGGTCCACGCGCCGTCCTCGCCGAGACGGTGGACGGCCGCGGGCTCGACGCCCGCGTAGGTCGCGCCGTCGGGGCCGAAGGCGAAGCACCACACGTCGCGCGCGTCGATCGCGAGCTCCGTCCAGTCGGTGCCGTTTGCGGACTCGTACGCGCCGCCGCCCCACGTGCCGGCGAGGAAGCGCCCGCCGGGGTCGCGCGTCACGACGCCGACGTCGCGCGAGAGGAGGCCGAGGGGCAGGTTCTTCGTGGTCCCCGCGGGGATGCGGTGCACGCCCCGCGCGGTCGCGACGGTGAGCGCGAGCGTCCGGCTGGCCGGCTGCGCGACGCGGGGAGCTTTCGGGAAGGGGGACGCCATGCGCAACCTTCGGCACCGTGACGTGCAAGTAGGTTTTGCCCCACGGAAGGAAAGAGGCCTGGACCTCCGTGAGGCGGACCGTCCAACCCCGCCGCAGGCGCGTGTCAAAGACCTGCGGCGGGGCGGTCGGCGGGCGGACGAGGCGGCGAGGGGTCTTGAGGTCGTTGGGCGCGAGATTGGATTCTCGCGACGACGGCCCGAGCCTGCTCGGGCCGCTACGCCTTCTCGAACTGCACGCCCGGCTTGTAGCTCGGCGTGAACCTGACCTTGGTCCCGAGCGGGAGGTCGGCGGCCTTCGCGACGTACGGGAGCCACCCGGAGACGCGGACCTTGTTGTCGAGCTCGACGACAACGAACGCGAACGGGATGTCGTTGATGTACTCCTCGCTCGAGACGTTCTGCACGGTGAACGAGACGACCTGGCCCGTCGGCGGCAGCTCGACGCCCTCGATCGCGCGCTTCCTGTCGACGGGGCACACGAGCATCGGTGTCGCCTGCGTGTGGCCGCACGTCGTGCACTTCCAGCCCATGAGCTTCCCGTCGCGCAGCGCCTCCTTGGCCTGCTGCATCGTGAACGCTTCCGAGGCCGCCATTCAGTTCGACCTCTCAAACATGTGGACCGCGCACGAACCGCCCGTCGCGCCCACGTTGTGCGTAAGCGCCGTCTTAGCGTTCGCGACCTGCCGGCCGCCGGCCTTGCCCGTGAGCTGGTCGAACACCTCGTTGATCTGCCCGAGGCCCGTCGCGCCGACGGGGTGGCCCTTCGCCTTGAGGCCGCCCGAGGGGTTCACGGGGCGCTTGCCGTCGACGCGCGTCGCGCCGTCGGCGGCCGCGCGCGCGCCTTCGCCGCGCTTGAAGAGACCGAGATCCTCGGTCGCGACGACCTCGGCGATCGTGAAGCAATCGTGGACTTCGAAGAAGTCGATGTCCGCGACGGTCTTCTTCGCCATCTTGAGCGCCTGGTCCGCGGCGACCCTCGTCGAGGGAACCGTGGTGAGGTCGGGGCGGTCCGGCAGGGACGCGATCGCGCCCGCGCGGCCGGAGCCCGCGACGCGGATGAGCGGCGCGCCGAGGGCCTGCGCCTTCTCCTTCGTCGTGAGGATCGCGGCCGCGGCGCCGTCGCTGAACGGGCAGCAGTCGTAGAGCTTGAGGGGCGACGCGACGACCATGCTCTTCATCACGTCGTCGAGCGTGATCTTCTTCTGGAAGTGGGCCTTCGGGTTCGAGGCCGCGTTCTCGTGCGCCTTCACGGCCACGGCCGCGAGCTGCTCCTCCGTCGTGCCGTGCTTCTTCATGTGCGCGGTCGCCATCGTCGCGTAGAGGCCGGGGAAGGACGCGCCGCACGCGCCTTCGTACACGTAGTCCGATCCGTACGAGAAGTACGACGTCGCGGTCACCGTGTCGAGCTGCGACACCTTCTCGACGCCCACCGCGAGCATCGTGTCCGCGAAGCCGCCCGCGACGTTCACGAACGCCTCGCGGAAGGCCGAGGACCCGGAGGCGCATGCGGCTTCGATGCTCGTGCACGGCACCTCGGGGACGCCGAGCGCCGTCATCACGAGGGGTCCGAGGTGCCCCTGCCGCTCGACGAGGCCGAAGGCGTTCGAGAGGAACGCCCCGTCGAGCGCCGTCGGCTCGAGGCCCGCGCGGTCGAGGGCCGCGAGGGAGGCCTCCGCGGCGGCCTCCCGGAGGGTGGAGGAAAGCTTGCCGTAGCGCGTCTGGCCGACGCCGACGAGATAGACATCACGCACGGGGAATCACGGGCTTCTTGAGCGTCGGATAGGGGATGAACGTTTGTGACGCGTGTTCACGCGAGAGAGTCGCACGCATGACAGAATTTCTCGCGGATTCGCCGGGAAAAGTAGGCGACACCTCCAAAAACATTACATACCCCGCTCGCTTCCTCGGGCTTTGGAGTCAACGGGCGGCCCCGTTCTCCTCAATAGCCTCCCCTCTTCCCTCAATTCCCTCTCCGGGGCCGCCCGAACAACTCCTCAACTTGTCCGGTTCTGCGTCGTCTCAGCCGGCGGCTTGGCAGAATAGACCCGTTGACACCCGGGGCATTCATAGGAGGCAACGTCCAGGACAATCCGGCACGAAATGCAGGTGGGCCGGGCCGCAATCTTTTCGAGACTCCAGACAGCAATGAGGTGCTGCACTCCTTGGATCATGAAGAACCCGACGCTGAGGAACGGCAAGAACCAAGCGTCGAGTGGGGAAGGCAGGTCTACTTTCAAGACGAGAATGGCAACCATGCCGAGAATCACGACGATGGTACCGCTGCGGCGCATGCCACGTACTGCGTCGATTTGCCACTCCTTCCGGGCGCTTCTGCCGCTCGCGAAGACACGATCGATGAGATCGTGAAAGAAATCCCCCGCGCGCTTTCCAAAGATTTTTCGGAAGCGTGATCGGCGGCGCGTGGGTCGGGCCATGCTACGGCCACGCGGTCGCTTCGCGCCGCGAACCATCGGGAGCGCCCCACGTGAGTCCGATCTTGCAGTTCGGACATGTGGCGACCCCGTGATCGATCATGACTCGGCACCGCGGGCACGGCGTGGACTTGTTGGCCTTCAGCAAGAGATAGGCAGCGATACCCCCGAAGAGAAGGCCGACCCAAAACCCAGAGTCGTCGTCTGCCACAAGGGTAAGATATCCTGTGATGTGAAAAGGTTTCCTTACCTGTTCGCGTCAGGCTGATAAATCATGAGCTACAGGCTCTGCCCGCGCACGCGCGCAAGCGCGCGGCGGAGCATCGACGGCTTCGGGGCGGGTTCGGGCGCGAACGCGGTTCCTTCGCTCCACCAGCGGTCCTGGTCGTGCATGTCGGAGACCATGAGCCCGACGCCCGCCGCGACGGCGGCTTCCGAGAGGGCCCGCGCGCGCTCGGATTCGAACGCGTGGAGGCCCGCGAGGCCCACGGACGCGACGATGCAGCCGAAGGCGCCGTGGTGCATGATGCGGCGGTCGTCCCACGATCGCCGCTCGCCCTCCTCGAGGTCGAAGTAGCGGTCGTTGTAGACGTCGCCGAGCGCCTTCCCGAAACGGAACCACGCGGTCGCGCGGGGTTGGAGGCGGCGCTCGACGGTCATGCCGCGGCGAGCAGGGAGGCCCCCCCGCATAAACGTTATCAAGGGGACCGTGGAGGGAGCGGCGCCTCGGGCGCGTCCTTCCCCCGGGCGCGAACAGCGCCGCCCGCCG
>DATLGO010000035.1 GCA_035540375.1 Candidatus Thermoplasmatota archaeon | reverse complement strand
GTGAAGGGGCTTGAATGGATCACGCTCGCGGAGAACCTCGGCGCGGGCGCGCGCGAGCGCGCTTTCGAGATCCGCGACGAGATCCTCGACGGCTTCGAGCCCCACCGAGAGCCGGAGGAGGCCGTCGGTGATGCCGAGAGCCTCCCGCTCTTCGCGGGTGAGCGCCGCGTGCGTCATGCTCGCGGGGTGCGTGAGGAGCGATTCCGCCGCGCCGAGGTTCTCCGCGAGCGTGATCCATTCAAGCCCCTTCACGAATCGGAGCGCGGCCTCGTAGCCGCCGTCGAGCTCGAAGGCGAGGATGCCGCCCGTCACGAGCTGCTGCCGCTCGGCGAGGTCGCGCTGCGGGAAGGAGGCGAGGCCGGGATAGTGCACCTTCGCGACGCCCGGCGACTGCTCGAGGTATTCGGCGATGGCCTGCGCGGAGGAGGAAACGGCGTCGAGCCGGAGAGCGAGCGTCTTGATGCCGCGAAGCGTCAGCCACGCCTCGAAGGGCGCCTGGTTCGAGCCGGCCGTCTTGCGGATCAGCTTGAGCTGCTCGAGGAGCGCAGCGTCCGACTTCACGATGACCGCGCCGCCGATCGTCGAGTTGTGGCCCTCGAGGTACTTCGTGGTCGAGTGGACCGAGATGTCCGCGCCGAGCTCGAAGACGCGCTGCCCGAGCGGCGTGAGGAACGTGTTGTCGACCGCGACCGGCACGCCCTTCGCGTGCGCGACCTCCGCGACG
This sequence comes from Candidatus Thermoplasmatota archaeon, assembly GCA_035540375.1. NCBI lineage: Archaea > Methanobacteriati > Thermoplasmatota > Thermoplasmatota archaeon. The sequence goes on along the minus strand of DATLGO010000035.1, from coordinate 7,293 downwards.
CCGCGGATGTCCGCGAGCTTGAGCGTCGGATTGCCCGGACTCTCGAGGAGCACGAGCTTCGTCGCGGGCGTGATGGCGCGGGCGACGGCCGCGGGGTCCGATGCGTCCACGAACGACCACGTGACGCCCGCGCGGGCGTACACCTGGCGCAGGAGCCGCACGGTGCCGCCGTAGACGACGTCCGAGACGACCACATGGTCGCCCGCGGAGAGGGAGGCCCGGAAGAGGGCATCGATCGCGGCCATGCCAGAGGTGAAGGCCACCGCGCCGATGCCCTCTTCCAGACTGTTCAGCCTGATCTCGAGCGCCTCGACCGTCGGATTCGAGGCGCGCGAGTACGTGTGGCCCTTGTGGACGCCGACGTCCTCCTGGGCGTAGGTCGTGACCTGGTGGATCGGCGTCAGGATCGCGCCCGTGTCGCCGTCGGGCTTGCGGCCCGCGTGCACCGCGCGCGTGACGAGGGACGCCATTCAGGCCGCCTCCTTCACGAGGACGCGCACGGGCGCCGCGAGCGGCTCCTCGACGAGATCCGCGAAGCCGTTCTCCTTGAGCCAGATGTCGTTGTGGAACTTCGAGAGGTAGTTGCGGCCCGTGTCCGCGAGGATCGCGACCACGTTCGCGTCCGCGGGAAGGCCCTTCGCGACGCGCACCGCTGCCGCGACGGCCGAGCCCGAGGAGCCGCCGACGAGGAGCCCCTCTTCGCGCGCGAGGCGACGCGCCCAGACGAACGACTCGCGGTCGCTCACGACCTCGTAGCGGTCGATGAGGTTCTGGTCGAGGCCCTTCGGGATGAAGTCGTCGCCGATGCCCTCGACCTTGTAGGCGGCCGCTTCGCCGCCGCTGATGACGCTGCCTTCGGGGTCGTTGCACACGATGAGCGCGTTCGGGTTCGCGCGCTTCACGGCCCGCGCGACGCCCGTGAGCGTGCCGCCCGTGCCGGCGCCCGCGACGACCGCGTCGACACGCCCGCCGAGCGCGCGCACGATCTCCGGGCCCGTGGTGAGTTCGTGCGCGCGCGCGTTCGCGGGGTTGCCGAACTGGTCGAGGTACACGCCGCCCCGCTCGCGCGCGACGCGCTTCGCGACCTCGATGTAGTGGTCGCGCGACCCGGGTTCGGCATTCGGCGTGACGATGAGCTCCGCGCCGTAGGCCTTGACGAGCCGGCGCTTCTCCTCGCTCATCTTGGCGGGGAGCGTGATGACGAGCCGGTAGCCCCGCACCGCGCACGCCTGCGCGAGCGCGACGGCCGTGTTGCCGGAGGAGGCCTCGACGACGGTGCCGCCGGGGCGCAGCTTCCCGCTCGCCTCCGCCGCCTCGAGGAGCGCGAGGCCGATCCGGTCCTTCGCGCTGCCCCCGGGGTTCAGGAATTCGCACTTCGCCCAGACGCGGGCCGCGCCCTCGGGGACGACGCGGTGGAGCCGCACGAGGGGCGTGGCGCCGACGAGCGCGAGGACGTCGGGGGCCGCAAGGAGGGTGCGCTCGGTTTCGTCGGAATGCGTGAGAGACATTTTCGGAGCCTCCGAAATGCGCGGTGCGCAACCCCCTGAAGTCGGCCGGTAATATCTATGTTTGGATCAATGCGGCTCAGTTATGAAACGGCGGTGCTGCGAAGGCGCCGACGGGGAGCACGTCGATGGGTACAGGCGAAGGGGACAGGCTCACCGCAGCGGTCCGGAAGAAGAGCCATACCCCCGGCGCCGCATGACGAGCGGCGCCGGGGGGTCGGGGCGCCCGGTTGGAGCGGGCGCCCCTGCCAACCCCTTGGGGGCATTCAGGGTCGGAGGTCGTGCGGGTCGGAAACGATCAGCGGGAAACGGGGGAACTATCGGATGCGGTAGGCCGCGCCGACGTGGCTCGGCTTGTTCGCGATGGCGGCCATCACGGCGGTCATGTTCGTCAGGCCGGCCAGGTTCATGCGAGGCGTCGTGGGCATCGGAAGCACCGAGATGACCCTCACACCGGGGGGTATTAGGGGCGTGTTGAACGCGCGTTGACGCGCCGGCCGATGGTCAACGGGCGTTCAACAAGCAGGGGGTATCGCGACCTCACGGCTCACCGCAGCGGTCCGAATGGATCGATGGGCGTGACGTCCGAGAGGTCACACGCGGGCCCGCAAGCCGCGAGCGAGACGGGCACCGCATCCACGAAGGGCGCGACCGTCGACGCGTAGAGCTTCGCGGCCGGCCCCGGAGCAAGCGCCGCATAGTCGTCGATGTCGACGAGCGCGCGGGCGCCTTCCTCCATGGCCTCCTGCACGACGATTGTCCGGACGGTCTGCAGGAGCGAGCCGTCGGGGAACACGACGGGCCCGCCGCCCGACAGGAACGTCTCCTCGGCGTCCCCGAGGTACGAGAAGCGGACATCGGGGTCTCCGGGCTCGAAGGCGCCGCTCTCGAAGAGCGCGGGCCTGAACGCCGGGTCGATGAAGCCGAGGAGGACCGCGTGCTCGTCCGCGCGCCACTCGTGCAGGAGCCCGCGCCCCGCGACGGATCCATCGGGGTTGCGGCGCACGTCCTGGTCGATGACGCCGTTCTCGTTGCGGTCGCGGAACTCGCCTGCCCACGCGAGGAACCACACGGGTCCGGGCGGAAGCGCCGGCTGGAGCACGCCTTCGGACGCGCCGCGGACGTTGGTGCGGCGGTACTCCGCGTGGCCGTACAGGTTCCACGGCTCGCGGGGGTCGATCTTGTAGCCGTGCGGGTGGTAGTCGTGCAGTCCCACGGTGACCGCGAGGGCGTCCAGGATGCGGACGTCAGCGAGGCCTGCCGCCGCGAGTGCCTCCTGGACGCCGTTGTTTTGCCCATCCGCATCGAGTCGGGTCCGGCCGTCTTCGCGCGCGTCCGCGGAAACTTCCGCGTGGTGCGCGCGGGCGAGCTCAGCGAAGCCCGCGAATAGGACGGCGAGGGCGAGAGCGGGTGCGGCGAGAAGGCGGTTCACGGAACGCACCTCACGCGCAGACGCCGTTCACGGGCGCGCTGAGGTACCACGCGACGTCGCCGAAGTGCTCCCACGCCTCGCCGCGGATGACGAGCGTCGTGAGCGTGTCGTCGCGCCACTCGGCGATGCCGCCCGCGTGCGCGCCCGCGGCCTCAGTCAGGCAGCGCGGGATCACGAACTTGGGGTCCGTGGGCCACTCGAATGCGATTTCGGCGTACGTGATGCACTCGGCGTGGTCCGCGCCGCCGTCGCCGCCGACGAGGAACGTCGCGTGCACCTCGATGCGGCCGTCGGGCAGAGGCTCGGCTTCGACGCAATCATTGGAAACGGCGTTCAGGGCGGGGCCGGCGAGGTGTTCGACGGGTTCGGGCAGCCCGGGGCCGTCGGCCGCGGAGAGCGGGGCGGTCGCGAACAGGGCGATGGCGATGCAGGCGAATGACGCGCGTGCAATCATGTTGATCGAACCCACAGTCTGAAAGAGGTATTTCAGCGGAGAGGGAAACCTGCGAAAGACGGCCTCCGGACTTCCGATCGGTTGCGAAATTCGGGCCCGGCGGTTCTCAATCCGCGCGCGGCGTCCACGCCGCGACGTGGTCGCAGTCCCACACCGGCTCCGTGACCGGGTGGCCGGGCGTGTCGTGGCGGACCTCGAACGGGCCCGCGCACATCGTGAAGCCGGGCGAGTCGGGCGGCACCAGGATCGAGACGGCGCTGTAGTGCCGACCGAGCGTCGCGGCGTCCGCGGTGAGGTTGAGGAGGACCGTGTCCATCCCTGTGACGGGGCGGATGCTGCAGACGCGCGCGGTGGTGGGCGCGGTGGGTCCGCAGTCGTTCGGATGGACCTGGTTGGTGGACCACATCACCTTCATCGTGCCGGCGCTCCAGGGAGCGTCCGGGGTGACGCGGACGTGGACCTTGGCCAGGGGGCCGATCGCGCTCCCGTCCACGATGATGCCATTGAATTCGCCGCGGTTGTTGAAGTAGTCGTCCGCGACGGGCCTGCTCCCGCCCTCGTAGGGATCGGGTTGGGAGGCGACGCCGACGTGGCCGTCCTCGTTCACGTCATGCCAGATGCCCGCCCACAGTTCGAACGTGACGAAGGAGGGCGCCGCGGCCATCTCGCCGCCGCGCGAGCCGCCCACGAGCGCGCCCGACTGCTGGAGGAACGGGACCGAATTGAAGAACGCCGTCGTCGGCTGCTGGGTCCGCGGCATGAGGTCGATCCAACCCCGGTACGTTTGATTGAAATCGTCGCGCCGATTCTCGGCGGACGACCCCGATCCTTCGCGCCACTCGGGAAGATAGCGTCCGTAGACGGCGCCCTGCAGCCCGAGCGCCGGCTCGAGGCCGGAGCCGGGCGCGCGCGCCGGTTCGACGCGGCATGCGTTCGGGCAAGTCCCGACGTTCGGGCTCCCGATGGCGTTCACGAAGGGTGCGGCCGTCGAGGCGAAGATCGTGGTGATCGGCCCGGGCGACTGGGCCGAGTACACGTCGATATCGACGAGGGACCGGGCGCCCGCGATGAAGGGATACTTTCCATCCTCGCTCGGGGCGAGGATCGGATCCGTGACCGTCATGATGGTGAGCGTCTGGAAGAGCGAGCCGTCCACGAAGAGGATGCCGGCCGTCATGGAATCCGTGGCCGACGCGGCGCGGTACATCGCGCCGGCGTTGACGTACTTGAAATCGGGCGTGAAGGATTCCGGCCGGTTGAACGAGGCATAGGTGGGGTGGGGCCCCGGCTCGACGTAGCTGTACATCTTGGCCGTGCCGATCTGCCTCCATTCATTGTCGATAAGAGGCGCGCGGGAGGCTTGCCGGCGCACCTCGAGGAATGCGTCCTCGTCGAGGTTGTCCCACCATCCGTGGGCGGCCACGAAGGTGCCCCAACCCGGCAGGATGGTGTCGGCGACGAGACCGTCGCTCGCGCGGTGGGGGTTCGTTCCGACGAAGACGTCCATGTAGACGTCGGTGTGACCCTCGCCGGTCATCGGATCCTTACGGGGATTCGGAGCGGGCACGATGTACATGGCATCGAGGATGCGGATGCCCTTCGTAGGGGGACCGAGGTCGGTTGCCTCCTCGGAGCATTCGGACGACGGTTGGCGGAACCGGGCCTCCGCGACGCACGTCTTCTGGATCGCAAACGCGTCGCCCAGGGGCTCCTCGACCTCGGCCGTCACGTCGATCGTGATGTAGTCGGGGTCGATGTTGAGACACCCCGCGAGCGCGGGCGCGAACGCGACGCCGGCGACGACGAGGAGCTTGAGGGCGGTCTGCACGCTGGAGCCTCCGGGGGTGAGTCCCCCGGACTCCCCATGACCTTTGCCGTGGACAGTCGGCTCATTCGGCCCAGGGCGCGACGTGGTCGCAGTCCCGGACGACCTGCGTCACGTCGAGGCCGCCCTCCGCGTAGCGCACGGTGAGCCACGGCGTGCAGACGGTGAAGCCGGGCGATCCGTCGGCGAGAAAGACCGCGAGGCGCGACGCGTAGTGGCCGGCGGCCACGTTCTCGTGATCCGCGTGCATCGTGAGCGGAACCGGCTCGGAGCCGACGTAGACCTTCTGGTCGGGCAGCGCTCCGAGGGATCGCGCGACGCGCGCGCCGTTCGGGCCCCACTCCGTGTCCGGCACGAGCCAGAGGGTGAACGTGGTGAGGTTGGCGACCGCGCCGAAGAACTCCCCGTCCCGCGCGAAGTAGTCGTCCGGGAGCGGACGCGAACCGGCCTCGTACGGATCGTCGGCGTTCGCGCGGCCGATGAACCCGTCGCCATTCAGGTCGCGCCAGATCCCGACCCAAAGGTCGAAAGTGACGAAGCCGGGCGCCGCGGCCTGCTCGCCATCGGCGGTGTTGTGTCCGACGAGCGGGGCATCGGTCGTGAACGGAGGCAACTCGTTCCCTATGTTCACTTGATAGACCACGGGCTTCACGCGCGTGCGCGGAAGGAGGTCGATCCAGCCTTCGTAAGCATCCTCGAAAGCCGCCCTTCGGCCTTCCGCGGTCGAGCCGGAACCATCGGCCCATTCACGCGGATAGCGGGCGTAGAGCGCGTTCTGCGCCGCGGCGATCGTCGGATCCGCGGCCGTTTCCGTCGGCCCGATCGGGAGTCCGCTGCAGCCGGCAGGGCAGATCCCGTAGCTCGGGCTGCCGATCGCGTTCACGAGCGGCGCGGCGGTCCCTGTGTAGAGCGCTTCGACAGGACCTGGGGCGACGGCACCGTAGACATCGATGTCCACGAGCGAATCCGCGCGCATCGTGTACGGAAACTCGCCGTCCGGGCTCGGGGAGAGGATCGCGTCGGCGATCGTGGTGATGGTGTACGTCTGGACGAGCGAACCGTCGGTGAAGATCACGGGCACGATGCCGGTGTCGTAGAGGCCGCGCGACGACGCGCGCAGGCGCGCGTCGGGCTGCGTATCTCCGGGCCGGATCATCGAGCGGTACTGCGGGTGGCTCCCCGGCTCGACGTACACGTACACCTCGCGGTTCGCGAGCCCGACCCATTCGTTGTCCGGCGAGGCGTGTTCGGCGTTTTCAGAGAGATTGATCGCGACGATGCGATCGCCATTCGTGTCGCCCCAGTACCCGTAAGCGGCCTTGAGGCTCATCGGCCCCGGCCACACGACGTCGGGCGCGAAGCCGTTCGATGCGCGGTGCGCGTTCGCGCCTCGGGCCTGATCCGAGACGATGTGCTCGGGCATCGGGCCGCCTCCGAGCATCGTGAACACGTCCTGCGCGTCGGCGCTCGCGGACGTCGGCCCGGCGAGGAAGGTGACGAAGCCGTCGAGGAGTCGGATGCCGTCGATGGGATACAGGCCGCCGGTCGGAACGCGCGGACACGTGGGCGAGTCTATCCCTTCAGCCGCTTCGCGCACGCAGTTCGCCTGACCCGCGGCGTTCAGCGCTTCGCGGTTCGCCTCGTCAGCCTCGTAGTCGACCTCGACGTACCAACGCGACGTGCCGGTGACGCAGCCGGCCAGCACGGCGGCAAGCGCGAGGGCGAGGACAAGGACGAAACCGGACGGAACGCGGACCGACATGGGCCTCCCGCCCCGGCACTGAGGTTCACGTGGGATGCCGCTTCCCCCGTCCCCAGGCGGGGTGACACGCGGAGCGCGCGCTGGATGCAGGGAAATGAGCGGCCGGAGCCGCAGAAGAAGGGGGGTCCGCGCGGCGTCGCCGCGCGAGGGGTGATGGGCGCGCCCGCGGATGCGGGCGCGGGGAGTCTCTCCGGATTCACCCGAAGACGCTCGCGAATTTTCGGATTCGCGGCGTCTCCGGCTGCGCTGAGCTTAGCCGAAGAGGGCGCCCAGGCCCGCCATCGCCTCTTCCTCGGAGGGGCCCTTCTCTTCGGG
>DATLGO010000034.1 GCA_035540375.1 Candidatus Thermoplasmatota archaeon | reverse complement strand
CCCCGTCGTCGAGCGCGGGCCCCGGGCGACGGCCGCGACGTGCCGGTGGCGGTGCGCGGGAGGATACTCGAACGCGCTGACGAGCCGCGAGTCCACGACGTTCCCGTCCGCGTCGATGCGGCCGCCCGGCGCAGGCCGCGGCTTGGTCTTGTCGCCGCGATACGGGGCGTCGCGTTGTTGAGATTCGCATAGGGTATCACGAGCGCGGTTATGGCCTGCCACGGGGTCGAGGATCCCATGCGTCCCGTCCTTTGGAGTCTCGTTGCGGCCGTTGCCGTCGTCGCGGCCGCCTTTCCCGCGGGTTCCGCCCACGGCGGCGAGGGGGACCCGGCCCTGGTCCTTTCGAACGTCGCGTACGCGTATCACGTCGTTTTCTGGGAGGGCTGGAGCGGCCCCACGAATCCCGAGTGCGGACAGAACGGCATCTGCTCCCCCCTGCGCCCGCACGGCGTCTTCACGTTCGACGTGCTGAACCACCTTGGCGAGAACCTCACCTCGCTCGGCGCGACCTTCACGATCCGCGCGGGCGTCTCCGCATCGCAGTCCGTGAACGGGCTCGGTCCTCTCTCGGACGACGAGACGAAGCGCTACCGGGTCGAGGCGCCCGTCTTCCCGGCGCCCCAGTTCTGTGTGTCGGTCTCGGGCAAGGGCGAATCCTCCGGCAAGACCCATTACTCGAACTCGGTCTGCGTCGTCATCTCGGGCGTCGAGATCCTTCCCTGAGGCGGCGAGGGGTCAAGTAGGATCAGCGCCGTGCCCACGCCCGGTGCAGGCATGGTCCCATCCACGTTGACTCCGGAGGCCGCCGTCGTTGGCCTCCTCGTCGCCGCCGTGAAGGCCGATGGTCAGGAGGTCCGCTCGGAGCTTCGCGAAGCAACACTCCACCTCGAGCGTCTCGAGCCCGCGATCGCGGTCGCGCCCTCTCGGGTCGCGCTCCTCGTCGCGGAGGCGGGGCGATCGATCGCCGCGCGCGGACTCGAGCCGCACGTCGTCGCGTGCGCCGCGGCCGTTCCCCCGGCGATCCGCCTGGCCGTCTTCCGCGCCGCCCTCGAGGTTGCCGCGGCCGACGGACGGGCGGCCGAGCGCGAGCGCGCGTTCCTTGCGCTCGTGGCGAAAGCGCTCGCGCTCGACGCGCGGGAAGCCGAAGCCGCGATCCGCGCGCGCCTCGGTTGAGAAGGAGGGGGCGGCCCCGCGCCGCCCCGTGAGGTCGGGGATCAGAGCTTGCCGAGGATGCGCTCCGACTGCCGCACGTCGTTCGTGCGGATGACGAGGCGCCCGTCGGGCGTCGGGAAGACGCTCTCGATGTTGAGGCCCGCGGCCGCAAGCTCCGAGGAGACGCGGCCCAGCTCGCCGGGGCGGTTGCCGAGCGGGATCGCGATGGCCTCGCTCTCGTGGGCTTCGATGCCCTGGTTGCGGAGCACCTTCACGGCCTCGCCCGTGCGGGTCGTGAGGAGGCGCAGCATGCCGAGGTGGCCCTGCGTCTCGAGCGAGAGCGCGTCGATGTTGATGCGCTCCCGGCCGAGGGCGGAGGCCGCGCGGGAGAGCTGGCCGGGCGTGTTTTCGATGGTCGCGTACACGAGCTGGACGGTCTGGATGCCTTGCATGGAGTTACACCCCAACGACGCCGAGCGGCGTCTTCGGCGCACAAGACGGGCGACCATGCAAAGCGCTTGCGCCAAGCCGAGGCAAGCGTTTTGCAGGGTGCGGGAGATGACCGCGCGTGACGCTCAGGCGTGAAGGACGCGTGACGGTCTGACCCCGCGGAGGCACTGCGCGGCGTGCGGCGCGGCGCTTTCCCCGCCCAGCGTCGACGGCCACGCGACGTGCGCGGCGTGCGGCGTCACGGCGTGGCGGAACAGCAAGCCCGCCGTCGGCGCCATCCTCCTCGACGGCGGCGGTCGAGTCCTTCTCGCGCGGCGCGCGCGCGAACCGGCGCGGGGCCTCTGGGATCTCCCGGGCGGTTTCCTCGAATGGGGCGAGGCGCCGCTTGCGGGCCTCGCGCGCGAAGTCGCGGAGGAGACGGGCCTTGCGGTGCGCGATCCCGTCCTCGTCGACGTCGCGGTGGGCGACTACGGGGACGAGCGCACGTTGAACCTCATGTACGTCGCCCGCGTCGAAGGCGAGCCGCGCGCGATGGACGACGTCGCGGCGCTCGCGTGGCATGCGCTCGACGCCCTGCCGCCGCTCGCGTTCCCGCACGAGGCGCGCGCCCTCGCGAGGGTCCGAAGCGGCGAAGCCGGAAGCCTCAACCCGCCGGGGTCGCTTCGCGCCCGCGTGGAGCGCACCGATCCGCTCAAGGTCGCCGGCCGCTACGTGAACCCCGCCTTCGCCCGGGGCGGCGGCCTCAAGGAGCCCACGTTCAGGGAATTCCTGCGCTGGCGCCGCGAGCGCCCGAAGCGCGACAAGCGGCCCGTGTCCGTTCCGCGCCGCGCCGCGGACGATCCGAAGCCCGGCGCGCCGCCCACCTCGGGCGTGCGCGCGACGTGGCTCGGCCACTCGACGGTCCTCCTCCAGCTCGACGGGAAAACGTACCTCACGGACCCCGTCCTCTCGACCCGCATCGGGGTCTTCTTCAAGCGCGCGACGCCGCCCGGCCTCGCGTTCGAGGACCTCCCGCCCGTGGACGCGCTCCTCCTGTCGCACAACCACTACGATCACCTCGACGCGCCCACCGTGAAGCGGCTTCCGCGCGAGACGCCCGTGTTCTGTCCGGAAGGCGTCGCGCGGTGGTTCCGCCGCCGCGGATTCACGCGCGTCGAGGAGCGCTCGTGGTGGGGCGCGGCCGACCTCGCGGGCCACCGGGTGACGTTCGTCCCGGCGCAGCACTTCAGCGGCCGCACGGGGTTCGACCGCGACAAGACCCTCTGGGGCGGATGGGTCGTGGAGGGCGACCGCGGTTCGAGCGCGTGGTACGCGGGCGATTCGGGATGGTTCGACGGGTTCCGCGAGATCGGCGCCGCGTTTCCCGGGCTCGACCTCGCGATCGTTCCGATCGGCGCGTACACGCCGCGCTGGTTCATGGCGCCCGTCCACGTCGACCCGCCCGAGGCGGGACGCGCGTTCCTCGACGCGGGCGCGCGCACGATGCTCCCCGTCCACTGGGGGGCGTTCCGGCTCGCGGACGAGCCGGTCGACGAGCCGCCCGTCGTGCTCGAGGCGTGGTGGCGCGCGCAGGGCCTCGACCCGGCGCGGCTCCTCAAGCCCCCGCTCGGCGTTCCCGTCGACGTCCCTCCGGCGAAGCCTATATAAGGGCCACGCGCCGTCGCGGAGTCCCGTCGAGGAGGAATTTCCACGCCCGCCAAGTCCCTCTGTCCCAACTGCGGCAAGAAGTGGCGCTCCGCCGCTCACCTCTGCTTCCCGGAAGCCGTCGCGAAGTGGACGAAGAAGAAGGAACTCCTCAACCGCTGAACGCGGTTCCGCCGCGCGGCGCGACCGCGCGGCTCCCTCGCCGGATTCCGGCGCTGTTTTCGCGCATCCACGCACCACCGCGAGGTCTAACAGCGGGCGACCTTGAGCATCGCGCGCACGCCGTTTTCGCGCGGCCGCACGTCCGCGACCGCGACGTCGCCCACGTCCCCCGCGTGCGCGAGATGCGGGCCATCGCACGCCACGACGCACCGCTCGCCGATCGCGACCAGGCGGACGGGATCGACGCCCGCGGGCAGGTCCCCGACGGGGGTCGGCGACGGCGTCTCGGCGCGCCGCGCCTCCTCGCGCGTCGCCCAGCGGGTCACGATGCGCGCCTTCGCGGCGACGGCGGCGCGGGCCTCCGAAACGGCCTCCGCGAGAAGCTTCGGCGCAGCGCCCGGCGCGACGTCGAGCACGAGCTTCGCCTGACCGCCCCCGACCACCTCGACCGGCGCCGCGAACCCGACGCCGCGCGCGGCGAGCGCGCCCGCGACGAGGTGCGCGGCCGCGTGCGCGCGCATGGCCTCGCGACGGCGCTCGACGTCGAGATGGAGCTGGGCGCGCGCGCCCGCGGGCGGCGGCGGTCCGCGGACCTCGTGGACGAGCCGACCTTCGCGCGTCTCGCGCACGGAGACGAGCTTGAGCTTGTGGCCCGCGACGACGAGGTGACCGCGGTCCGCGGGCGCGGGATGACGGTACGCGCCCGTGCCGCCGTAGAAGATCGAGCGGTCGAGAACGAGGCGCGGACCGCGGGCTTCGAGGACCGTCGCGAGGAGCGCGGCCTTCCCGCCGTCCTCGAGGTGCACGCGGAGCGTCAACGCGCCGGAAGGACGCCCCGCGCATTTCTGCGTTCTGGACCGGGACCGGGTTCGAAACGCTTATGGCGTGACCGGTCCGCTCGAAGCGGGGAGTGCCCGGATGCGCCACCTCGGCAAGCTCGCGATCTTCGTCGCGCTCGCCCTGTCCGTTCCGGCCGTCCTCCTGCCGCTTGCGACCCACGCGCCCGACCCGGCCGCCCCGCCGCCCGCCGCGCGGCCCGGCGGGGCCGCCTCGTTCTCCGGCCGGCTCGCGGTCCCGGATCCCAAAGCGACGGTGGAGGCCCTCTCCTCCGCGACGCACGTCGTGGACCTTCCGCCTTCCGCGGCCGCGCTCTCGTTCCGGCTCGCCGCGGACGCGGGCGCCAGGGTGGCGGTCGTCGTCGACGATCCGCCCGGACGCCAGGCCTTCGGCCGCGTGCTCGCGGACCGGGGCGAGGGCCGCATCGACGCGGCGCGCATCCTCGAGGGCGGGCCCGGGGGGTGGACGTTCCGGCTCCGCCTCGTGGCCGCCGAAGGGCCCGTCGCCTACAGCGTCGTCCTCGCATGGGAAGGCGCGCCCGGCGCCGTCGTCGTGCGCGCGCCCGCGCACGCAAGCCCGGTCGCGCCCGGCATCGCGGTCCCCGTCCGCGTCCGCGTCGCAAGCACGTCCGACGCGCCCGCGGGCGCGAACCTCACGGCGGACGCGCCCGAGGGCTGGCGCGCCGAGACGCCCGCCGCGACGAGGCTCGACCCGGGCGAGCGCCGCGACGTCGACGTGCTCGTCACGGCGCCCGAGGACGCGGCCGAGGGGGCCTCGGCCGAGATCGTCCTCCGCCTCGACGGTGCGGAGGCCGCGCGCTTCCGCGTCGTCCACGACGCGACCCTCGCGCGCCTGCGGGAACGTCCGCGCGCGGTCGTCGCGCTCATCGACACGGGGATCAATCCCTATCACGTCGAATTCCGCCGCGAGGGCCGCGTCCACCCGCCCTCGTCGTGGATGCCCGGCTACCCGGAATCCGCGAAGCGCCTCGACCTCGCCTTCGGAGCGGCCAACCTGCCGCTCGCGCGCGCCGCCGATGCGGAAACCTGGAACGCGACGGAGAATGACGCGCTCCACTGGGTCGCGGGCACGAACATCGTGGGTCTCGTGCATTTCGGCGGCCGCGCCCGGTTCGACGAGGACGGCCGTGGCACGGGGGCCGCGAGCGTCCTTGCCGGGGCGACCGTCGGCGCGTGCCCACGATGCGAGATCGTGATGGTGTCGGGCGATCCCCTGCGAGGCCTCCGTTGGGTGGCCGAGCAGACGTGGATCGACGCGGTCAGCGTGAGCCCCGGCGCGCTCACCGAGGTCCCGCTCTCCGCGTCGCTCTCGGACGTCGCGCGCGAGGCCGCGCGGGAAGGCAAGGCCCTGTTCGCGGCCGCGGGCGACAACCCGAGGGTCGGCGGCGTGTACGTCCCGACCTCCACGCACCTCGCGTCGATCCGGGGCCTGCCCTGGGTCGTGCGCGTCGGCGCGTGGAACGAGACGTACGGCCAGCCGGAGGCGGCTTCGGCGCAGACGGCCGAGGTGTACGCCGCGAGCTGGGCGACGGCCGCGACCTTCGACGCCTTCGACGGATACGCGCGATTCGGCCAGACCTCGGCCGCGACCCCGCAGGCCGCGGGGCGGTACGCGAACGTGCTCGTCGCCGCGCGCGAGGCCGCCCGCGACGCGACGGGCGGCGCGACGGGCGGCGTCGTCGCGCGCGGACGCGCGACCACGATGGGCCCGCTCGACGACGGGGTCCTCACGGCGGAGGAGGCGCTCGGAGCCTTCCTGCGCTCCGCCCGTCCGATGGACGTCGTCGAAAGCCATCGCCGACACGGCCACGAGCCCGGCTGGGGACCGACGATCGTCCCGGGCGCGCCCGGCGCGACGTGGCTCACGCAGGGTTACGGGCTCGTGGACCGGGAGACGGACGCCCTCGCGCAGGCCGTCGCGCGCGGTCTCGCGGTGGAGCCCCGGCGCGGCGGCGAGGACCTGTGGCGCGCGGCGGATCGGGCCGCGCGGACGGCGTACGCCGAGGGGCAGGACCGGTTCGGCCTCGATCGCGATCAGGCCGTGGCGGGCGCGGCGCGGCTCGCGCGGCCCGCGGCTTCGCCCGCGAGGTAGCCGGCGAACATCACGATGATGCCGGCAAGCTGCGCGAGCGTCCGCGCGTCCGCGATGCCGAGCGTCGAGAGCGACCCGCCGAGGAACGGGAACATCGCGCCGACGCCGATGAGGAGGAGCCCCCACGCGCGGAGCTTCCACGCGCTCCAGAGCGCGCCCGCGATGAGCGCGAGGCCGCCGAGGACGTTGAGGAGGAGCGACGCGACGCGCGCGGGTTGCGGGAAGGCGATGGCCTTCGCGCCGAGGTCCGCGTCCCATTCAGAAAGCGGTCGCGCGTCGTCGCCCGCGCCGACGACCGTCGAGGCCTCGAGGGGCACCGTGAACTGGCCGAGCGCCGCGAGAGCCGTGAGTGCGAGGAAGATCCCGATTGCGCTTCGCGTGACCGCGGGCTGTCCGACGCGCGCGAGCGTGCCGATGCCGAGAAGCCCCACGAGCGACGCCGAGACCGGGAAGTACACGCGGTAGAGCGCCACCGTCCAGCCGGACGCGATGACGGCCGCCTCGAGCACGGAGGCGAGCGCGAAGAGGGAGAGGCCGAGGCCCCACGCGAGCTGGTGGACCTTCCGCCGACGGGCATATTGGCGCCAGACGTGGGCGGCGAAGAGGCCGCTCACGAGGGCGGCAAGGAGGGGAAGGACGGGGGTCGCGGCCACGAGGCCCCATCCGGATCATCGCATATAGGATTGCCGCGCGCGTCACGGCGTCCGCGGGCGCCGGTCGGCGTCCCAGAACCACTCCACGAGGCGGTAGCCGTTCGATTCGTGCGTCACGTTCGCCGCGGGGGATTTTGGGGACCCGACCTCGAGCCGGAGCGCGGGCGCGCCCGCCGGGAACCACCAGAGCCGCGAGGACCTGTAGAGGCCCGCGCCCCGATCGGCCGGGTCGCACGCGAGCGTGTCCTCGATCGGGACGCCCGCCGCGAGGACCTCGCCCGTCGGCGTCCCGGGGGCGCGCCCGTGGGACGCGTACGTGAAGGCGACCGCGACCTCGCCGCCCGACGCTTCGAGCGGCGTCGCGCGCATCGCGAGCGGGACCGGGCGCCCCTCGAAAACGGGGCACGCGCCAAAGGTCTCCCACGCGTCGATGGCCCCGTCCTCGTCGCGGTCGCGCCAGAGCACGATCGTGGCCTCGACGGCGAGGAACGTTCCGCCGCTAAGGTCGGGGGCCGTCGCGACGGCGCCGGGCGCGGGGACCGCGGCGACGAAGCGCGCGTCGAACGCGTGGCGCGTCTCGTTCAGGTAGGCCGAGCGGCCGAGAAGGGCCTGCGACGCCCCGTTCTCCGGTTCCCACTCGTCCTCCGCTTCGGCGAAGGTCGCGGCCGCCGCCGCGCGCGCGACATCCGCGAACGGGCCCGCGACGGGCGTCGCGGCGAAGGCGCGCTCGACCCATGCGACGGCCGCGAACGAGACCGGGGGAAGCGCGCGTTCGACGGGGGCGAGCGTCGCGGCGTAGAGCGACGCGACGGGCGCGGGGGCGAGGGCCGCGTAGCGGTCGATGTCGAGGAGGCACGACGCGGGGCACGCGAGGGCGTCGTCGCCCGCGAAGCGCAGATCCGGGTTCGCGAGAACGCGGGTCTCGAGCGTCTCCGCGAGCGAGCCTGTCGCGGAGACGAAGCCGAGACCCGCGCCCTCGTAGTGGTCGCCCGCGCGACGCAGGTCGAAATCCGGCTCGTTGGGCGGGGCCTCCCGGTTCTGGGCGACCTGGGGCCGCGCGGCGGGATCGAGGTAGGCGACGAGCCGCGCGTCGATTGCGATCAGCTCCCAGTCCGCCTCGTCGATCTCGCCGTCGGCGTCGAAATCCTCCCAGGATCCGTACCAGGCGAACAGGTTTCCGTGGCCGGGCGCGACGAGAGCCGGGCTCCATCCGCCGGTCGCGCGCGATGGCGCCCACGGGTGCTCGCGTCCGAGGCCGTGGAAGGCATCGAGGACGAGCGTTTCGACGTGCGCGGGTTCGTCGAGGCCGTTTCTCTGACCGCGCGCGTTCAGCATCGCGCGCAGCGGCTCGCCGATCTCCTCGATGACGGCTCCGTGCGAGGCGGGGACGGTTGGACATGCAAACGCGATGAGGGCGAAAGCGGCGAAGGCTCGCATCGGGTGGGCGGTCGCGACGGCGTCGCATCGTCTTTCTGCCGCGACCTTGACGCCTCCGCGGCGATCTCGGGATGAACTCCTTGCGGTCGGCAGGCGTCGTGCGGTCAATGAGCCTCCGCCACCGTTTCCTTGCGCTCGTGTTCGCGATCGCCGCCGTCGCGCCCGTCGTCGCGGCGGACATCGTCGTCGTCCATCCCGTGATCCCGAAATCGGGCTCCTACCCGCCCGCGGTCTCGGCCTGGTGCTCGACCGAAGGGGAGCGCTGCCAGGTCACGCAGCGCAGCTACACGTACGCCTCGCCCTCGGCCGAATCGCGCGTGGCCTACACCGCCGTCGGACAGTACGCCTTCGACCTTCCCGGTTGGGCCGATTCCGCCTTCATGAGCCTCCAGGTTACCGCCGGAACCACGAAGCAGATCCACTGCGGGGCGACCTGCGAAGGATTCCTGCGCGAGAGCGTGAAGGTCGAGCGGGGCTCGACCGTCGTCGTGAGCGGGAACGTGTACTGGTGCGATTGGCACTGCTGGATCCGCAAGGACTACCCGTATGCGACGACGATCCGGGTGGTGTGAGCCTGCGCCCGATGCACCGCGCGCTCGCCGCGGGCGCCCTCTCCGCCGCCTCCATCCTCGCGCTCGTGCAGGTCTCGGTCGCGATCGGCCAGGGCCTCGCCTCGGGCCTCGCGGGAGGCCCCGTCGCCTGGGACGTGGCGACCCCGGGGGTCGTGGCCGCCCTCTCCGGAGGCCTCGCCGCGGGCATGGTCACGGCGGCGCGAGCGGCGCCTCGCCCCTGAGGAGCCGCGCGAGGTTGTAGCGGGCGAGCGATGTGGGCTCGATCGCGGCCTCGACGCCCGCGGCCGCGAGCGCGCCCCTGAGCGCCTGCTCCGCCCCGGGCGCGGGCCACGGCAGGACGAGGCTCGCCTCGGTCTCGACGCGGAGCGTCGCGAGCGCCCGGACCTCGCGCAGCCGGCGCACGAGTCCGGGGGTCGCGACGACGTGCGCGCGCAGGGCCGGTCCCGCGAGGGCCGCGACGGGCCCGCGGTGCGCGACCTTGCCTTTCGCGAGCACCACGACCCGGGAGGCGCACGCGACGATCTCCTCGACGTCGTGGCTCGCGAGGAGGACGCTCCCGCCGCGCTCGACGTGCTGGCGCGCGAGCGCCCAGACCGCGGGCCGCATCGCGAGGTCGAGCGCTTTCGTGGGCTCGTCGAGGACGAGCACGTCCGCGCCCGACCGGAACGCCCGCGCGAGGTCGACGCGGCGCCGCTCGCCGCCCGAGAGCGACGCGGCGCTCCGCTCGTCGTAGGCGGGCGGAAGAAGCCGCGCGAGCGCCCCGCGCGTCTCGGCCGGGAGTGCGGGGGGCGGTCGGGGAAACCACAGCTCGTGATATCGGAAAACGTCCGCGACCCGCGAGCCCGATGGGTAGGCGGGCGCTTCCTCCGCGACCAACGCGAACGTCGACCCCGGCGCGCGGCGGACCGCGCCCGCGTCGGCCGCAAGCAGGCCGGCGAGGAGGCGGATCGCGGTGGTTTTGCCGGATCCGTTGAGGCCGAGGAGTCCCACGCATTCGCCGCGCGCGAGGTCGATCGCGAAGTCGTCGAGGGCGAGGCGGGCGGCGTGGCGCCGCGCGAGGCCGCGCGCTTCGAGCATGAGGCTCATCGACGCCTCCGCCGCGCGACGAGGGCGAGGGGCAGGAGCACGGCGAGGAGGGCCGCGGGGGGGCCGATCGCGTCGGCCGCCGGCGTCGCGAGGGGTCGCGTCATCGCGAGACGCGTGTGCTCCTCGCGTCCGTCCTCGAACGCGGTCGCGACGGAGACCGCAAGGCCGAGGTCGCGGCCGAGGTGCGCGACGCGGAGGAGCGCGAACGTGACCTCCGCCTCGTAGCGGGCGCTTCCACCGCCATCCTCGACGGGCGCGAGCCGGATCTCGGTCGGCCGCACCACGAGGTCCGGCGGCGTCGCGAAGCGCACAAAGACCGGTCCCGTTCCCGCGGGCGCGTCGCCGACGAGGCGCACCGCGCGCTCGGCGCCCGCCGCGAGCGTGGTCGGCTCGCCGCGCAGGTTCTCCGCCGTCGCCCAGTGGACGAGGGGCGAGGCCGTCGGAGGGGGAGGCTGCCACGCGTCGACCATGGGCGGCAGCGTCCCGCCCGCGAGAACGGGAAGGACGAGGAGCGCGAGGGCGACGGGAGGCGCGGCCCGTCGCCACGCGCGACCCGCGCCGGGATCGAGGCCCGGGGCGCCGCCCACGCCGACGAGAAGCACCGCGAAGGCGGCGAGGAGGCCGAAGGCCGCGAGCGCCAACCGCAGGTGGAGGTCGTCGGGCGCGGCGCGGAGGCCGGCCGCGACGGCGACGATCCGTTCCGGCGTCGCCCACACGAGGGCGCCGACCGGGGCGGCGTCCGCAAGGCCTTCCGCGACGTGCGGCGCGGCGAGCGCGAGGATGCTTGCGCCGGTCGCAAGCGCCGCGCTGCCCGCGGGCGTGCGCGGCGACATCGCGGTCGCGAAGGCGAGCGCCGCGACGACGACCCACGCTCCGACGAAGAGGCTCCCGAGGGCGGTCGCGAATACGGCGTCGCGCCACCAGGCGCCCGCCTCGAGGAGGATGATGACCGCGAAGGGCGCGGCGAGCGCGAGGTACGCGGCGAGGAGGGCCAGGGGCGCGACGAGGGCGGCAACGAGGAGGCGCCGGGGCGGGGCCCCGGAGGCGAGCGCGAGCGACCAGTGGCCCTGCGCGCGGACGGTCGCGAAGTGGGCCGCGACGGGGCCGAGCAGGAGGAGCGGTCCCCACACGAAAAGGCCGACGAGCGCCCGGGCGATGGATTCGTATCCGGGGAGCGCGAGCGCCGCGAGGAATAGCCCCTGCACGACGAGCGCTCCGGCGGCGAACGGGGACGCGGCGAGGAGACGGCTCTCGGCGGCGAGGCCGCGCAGAAGGGTCGACATCGTCCCGGGGTCGCGGGACGGGTACTTGGCGTTTCTCGGCCGGCCTTGACAGCCTCAGGCGCGACGCGTCGCCACGATCTCGGCGCGCGCCTTCTTGCCGAGGAGCTCGCCCTTCGCGTAGGCGGCGTGGAAGCGCTTGGCCTCGAGCCACGGCACCTGCACGATCGCGTGGTCCTCGCGGATCCAGATGCTCCCGAGCGTGTCCTCGCGGAAGCCGCACTTCTTGTTGACGGCCTTGAAGATGTCGATCATCTTGACGCCGTCCTTCGCGCCGACCTCGACGCGGAAGGAGACCATGCCGGTCGGGTCGCTGACTTCCTTCCAGTCGATGACCTTCTGGATCTTGTCCTTCCCGCCGCCCTCGGTCTCGGGAACCTCCTCGAGCCGCAGCGTCCCGCCGGAGACGGCTTCGAGGTCGAGCCGCGCGCGGCCCTCCTCGCTCGTCACGAACGTGATCGCCTTCCCGGTGCGGCCCATGCGGCCCGTGCGGCCGATGCGGTGCACGTACCACTCGGGATCCTCCGGGATGTCGTAGTTGATGACGTGCGTGCAGTGCGACACGTCGATGCCGCGCGCGAGGACGTCGGTCGCGACGACGATCTTGACCTTGCCCTGGCGCACGTCGTCCATGACCTCGTTCCGGGTCTTCTGGCTCATGTCGCCGTGGAGGGCCTCGGACGGATAGCCGTGGCTCTTGAGGAGGCGGTTCACCTTGTCGGCCTCCATCTTCGTGCGGCAGAACACGAACGCGAGGTCGGGCTTCTCCGCTTCGAGGACGCGGTAGAGCGCCCACACCTTGTTGCGGTAGCCGACGTTGTAGTAGATCTGCTCCGTGCCCTCCACCGTGAGCTTGTCCTCGCTCACGGCGACGTTCACGGGATTGCGCATGATCTCCTGCGCGAGCGTGAGGATCGCGTTCGGCAGCGTCGCGGAGAACAGGAGGTGCTGGCAGTCGCGCGGGATGCGCGCCATGATCCACTTGATGTCGTCCACGAAGCCCATGTCGAGCATGCGGTCGGCCTCGTCGAGGACGAACATCTTGATCTCGTCGAACCGCACGTTGCCGCGGCGCATGTGGTCCATGACGCGCCCGGGCGTCCCGACCACGACCTGCGCGCCCTCGCGGAAGCCCTTGATCTGCGGCCCGAATCCGGTGCCGCCGTACACGGGCACCGCGTCGATGCCCTTGAACTGGCCGATCTCGTGGAGCTCGCCCGTCACCTGCTCGGCGAGCTCGCGCGTCGGGACGAGGATGAGCGCCTGGGGCTTGCGGCCCTTGGGGCCCATGCGCTCGACGACGGGAATGCCGAAGGCGGCGGTCTTGCCGGTGCCGGTCTGCGCCTGGCCGATCACGTCCTTGCCCGCAAGGAGCGGGGGGATGGCCTCGCGCTGGATGTCCGTCGGGGACTCGAAGCCCATCGCGGCGAGGGCGTCGAGGACCTCGCGCGAGAGCGGGAGGTCCGAGAAACGTGTGGGAGGGGTCATAGCGAAACCCTGGAGAGGAACGACGCGACTATGGAGGGTCTTCACTTATAGGTTACCCGCGACCGGCGGGCGCCCTGCGCCACGGCCCGAACGCTCTTGACCCCCGGGCGCCTTCCCGGCCGCATGGCCCGCGCCCTCGTCGTCCTCGCCTTCGCGATCCTCCTCGTCCCGGGGGCGCTCGCGGCGGTCCCGAACCAGCACCATCTCTCGATCGTGCCCGGCGGACTTGCGGTCACCTTCGCGAACGTCGGCGGCGAGCGCAACCTCGACGCGCGCGTGGAGTACGGGGCGACCGACGCGCTCGGCAAGGTCGCGGAGGCGCGCTTCGAGGCCTCGCTCCCGCCGGGCATCGCCGTCTATTCCGCCGTGCTCACGGACCTCGAGCCCGGGAAGACCTTCCGCTACCGCGCGGTGCTCAACAAGCAGGCGGGTCCCGTTTTCGAGGCGCGCGCGCCCCCGGCGGCGGGCGAACCGCTCCGCTTCGTCGCGTTCGCCGACCATGGGCACGAACACGCGACGTCGCGCGAGACCGTCGCCGCGGCCCTCGCGGCCGACCCCGACCTCGTCCTTGTCGCGGGCGATATCTCGTACGCGGACGGCCGCAGCATCGGCTGGGAAACCTGGTTCGGGATGGTCGAGCCGCTCGCCGCTTCCCGCCCGCTCATGCCCGCCGCGGGGAACCACGAGCGCGAGGACGTTCCGATCCCGACCGCCTACGATTCGCGCTCGTACGACCAGTTCAAAGGGCGTTTCGTGCTTCCGGGCGACGAGTTCCATTTCGGCTTCGGCGCGGGCAATGTCCACTTCGTCGTCGTCAACTCCGAGGACGCCTGCGCGACGTCCCGCGCGACCGTCCACACGCCCTATATCCAGCCGGGCGAATGCAAGGACGCGGCCGGGAACCAGACGCTCATGGCGCGTCTCGACGCGCTTCTGTCCTCGCCCGAGGCGAAAGCCGCGCGCTGGCTTGTCGTCATGTTCCACCGCCCTGTGTACACGTGGGGGGCCTATGAGGGGAACCCCATCATCGAGGCCCACTGGCGACCGCTCTTCGAACGCCACGGCGTCGACCTCGTGCTCACGGGTCACGACCACATCTACGCGCGGACCCACGCACTCAAAGATGGGAAGCCCGTCTCCGCGGGCCCCGAGGTCTACGCGGAGGGGGAGGGTCCGGTGTACGTCGTGACGGGCGGAGGCGGGAACAAGAAGTACGACCTGCGGCCTCCGCCCTACCCGGAGTGGCTCGCTGTCGCGAACTCCACCTTCCACGTGACCCACGTACGCGCGGACGCGAAACGGCTCGCCGTCGAGGCCCACGAAGTTCCGACGGGCGCCCTCGTGGACCGTTTCGTGATCGGCGAGCCGTTCGACCCCCCGATCGGGGACCCGCCGACGCGCGCAACCCCCGGTCCCGCGCCGGTCCTCCTCGCCGCCGCCGCGGCGCTTCTCGCGCTCGCGGCGCGCCGGAAGGCGTGAACCCCCCGTCCACCGAGGGGAACGCTTATCACGGGGCAGGGATTCGTCCAGGCATTCCCATGCCCGGCGCGACGATGTCCGAGAAGATCCTGGCCCGCGTCGGCGGCCGCCCCGCGGGCGTCAAGCCCGGCGAGGTCGTGACCGCCAAGGTCGACCTCGTGATGAGCCACGACAACGCGGCGCTCATCGCGAACATCTTCAAGGAGATCCCCGTGAAGGGCCTCTTCGACCCGTCGAAGATCGTGATGACGCTCGACCACCGCTCGCCCGCGCCGGACATCGAGACCGCGACGAAGCAGAAGGCGGTCCGCCAGTTCGTGAAGCTCGCGAACGTCGGCACGTTCTACGACATGAAGGAGGGCATCTGCCACCAGGTGCTTCCCGAGAAGGGCCACGTGATGCCCGGCATGCACATCGTCGGCACCGATTCCCACTCCTGCACCTACGGCGCGTTCGGCGCCTTCGCGTACGGCGTCGGCGCGACCGAGATGGCCGCCGTCTGGGCCGCGGGCGAGCTGTGGCTGCGCGTTCCCGAGACGATGCGCGTGACGATCGACGGAAGGCTTCCGAAGGGCGTCTACGCGAAGGACATGACGCTCGCGGTCATCGGGAACGTGACCGCGGACGGCGCGAACTACATGGCCGTCGAATACGAGGGCTCGTGGATCCGGGACCTCGCGGTCTCCGAGCGCATGACGCTCTGCAACATGGGCATCGAGATGGGCGCGAAGGTCGCGATGATCGCGCCGGACGCGCGCACGCTCGAGTATCTCCGCGAGCGCGGCGGCGAAGACACCCTCGCGCGCTGGCCCGTCGTCCGCTCGGACGCGGGCGCCCGCTATGCGGACGAGCGGCGCTTCGACGCCTCGAAGCTCGAGCCGCAGATCGCGTGCCCGCACGCGGTCGACAACGTCCACCCCGTCTCCTCGGTCCTCGGCAAGCGCGTCGACCAGGCGTTCCTCGGGTCCTGCACGAACGGCCGGCTCGACGACCTGCGCGAAGCCGCCGCGATCCTCAAGGGCCGCCGCGTCCACGACGAGACGCGCCTCATCGTCACCCCCGCGAGCCGCGAGGTCATGATGGCCGCGATGGCGGACGGGACCCTCGCGACCCTCATGGAGGCCGGCGCCGTCGTCGGCACCCCCGGATGCGGCCCGTGCATGGGCGCCTCCGGCGGCATCCTCGCGCCGGGCGAGCGCTGCATCTCGTCCTCGAACCGCAACTTCAAGGGCCGCATGGGCTCGAGCCAGGCCGAGGTCTACCTCGCCTCGCCCGCGACCGTCGCGGCCTCCGCGCTCCGGGGCGAGATCGCCGACCCGCGCGACCTCGTCGCGTGAAACCCAGAAGCCTATTTGGGCGCGACGCGGATACGAGGGCGTGGACACGGCGCGCGCGCTCCTCGAAGCGGTTCCCGGCCTCGCCCGCCGCTTCAAGTCGAACGTCCTCCTCATCCTCACGGACTCGTCCGAGGTCGCCGATGCCGCCCTCGCCATCCAGGGCCTCCCGGTCGTCGTCGCGACGAGCCGCGGCCACATCGCGGAAGGCGCCCGCGACCGCGCGAAGGACGTCATCCACCTGAAGGAGCCCCTCGCGGGATCGCTCGGCGCCCTCGCCCAGATCCGCGACCTCATGATGGGCGCGTTCCTCGCGGGCAGCATCGGCCCCAAGGACAAGGTCCTCGTCCTGCTCTGGAACGAGGACGCGCTCGACGGCCTCCTCTTCTTCGACGCCGGCCGGGACCTGCACATCACGCACTTCGAGGCCGAGCTCGCGGACCGCGTCGCGCTCCCCGTCGCGGAGCGCGTCATGCAGCTCGCAAGCGAGATCGCGCGCGAAGGCCGCGAGGGCAAGCCCATCGGCACGATCTTCATCGTGGGCGATTCCGAGAACGTGCTCGCGCACTCCCGCCAGGCCGTCATCAACCCCTTCCAGGGCTACGCGCCCAAGGACCGGAACCTCCTCGACGACGCGCTCTGGGAGACCGTGAAGGAGTTCGCGCAGATCGACGGCGCCTTCATCGTCCGCGCGGACGGCGTCATCGAATCCGCGGGCCGATACCTCGAAACCGACCAGCACGTCCCCGTGGCAAGCGGCCTCGGCGGCCGCCACCTCGCGGCCGCGAGCATCACGAAGCTCACGAAGGCCATCGCCTTCGCCGTGAGCTCCTCCGGCGCGGTCCGCGTGTTCAAGGACGGGAAGCTGGTCATGCGCTTCGGAAGGATTTAGTTCGGGGCTTTCAGCGGGGCACTCCGTGGCATGCGTTTCACACCTCGGCCTCGCCTGCGGGCGAGGCCTCGGCGCATGTCCGCCCGACCTGCGGGTCGGGCTCTCCGCGGCGGTTGCGACCGCCGCGGATCACTCCGTGCCAGAGGAGGGGCGCTGCGCGCGCCCCTCCTCTGGA
>DATLGO010000033.1 GCA_035540375.1 Candidatus Thermoplasmatota archaeon | reverse complement strand
GCGATCCGCCGCGCGGCCGGCGCTGCCCTGAAACGGCCCTGCTGTACGTGCCCGGCGACTCCGATCCGAGCCAGGAGTCATCCGCATGACCATCGCGATCGATCCCAGCACGACCAAATACCTGATTCGCGCCGAGCTTTCGGCGGACGGCGTCGTCGAGAAGCCCGACGTCGTCGGCGCCATCTTCGGCCAGACCGAGGGCCTCCTCGGCGACGAGCTCGACCTCCGCGACCTCCAGAAGTCCGGCCGCATCGGCCGCATCGAGGTCAACGTGGACTCCAAGAAGGGCAAGTCCACGGGCGAGATCATCCTCCCCTCGTCGCTCGACAAGGTCGAGACCGCGATCCTCGCGGCCGCGCTCGAGTCGATCGACCGCGTCGGCCCCTGCAAGGCCGAGATCAAGGTCCTCGGCGTCGAGGACGTGCGCATCTCGAAGCGCAAGCAGGTCATCGACCGCGCGAAGCAGCTCCTCCAGGCCCTCCAGGCCTCCACCTCGGGCGCCTCCGAGGACATCACCGACATGGTGCGCGACACGATCCGCACCGAGGAGATCGTGAGCTTCGGCGCCGAGCGCCTCCCCGCGGGCCCCACGGTCTCGAAGTCGGACTCGATCCTCGTCGTCGAGGGTCGCAACGACGTCATCAACCTCCTCAAGAACGGCATCACGAACGCGATCGCCGTCGAGGGCACGTCCGTTCCGCAGACGATCATCAACCTCACGAAGGAGAAGACCGCGATCGCGTTCGTCGACGGCGACCGCGGCGGCGAGCTCATCCTGAAGGAGCTCCTCCAGACGGCCGAGGTCGACTTCATCGCCCGCGCGCCCCGCGCGCGCGAGGTCGAGGAGCTCTCCCAGAAGCAGATCATGAAGTGCCTCCGCAACAAGATTCCCGCGGAGCAGTTCACGGAGATGTACAGCCTCGAGGGCGGCCGCCAGCACCAGCGCGAGACGCGCGACAACGTGCGCGGCCGCGGCCCGCGCGACGCGCGCGGCGGGCGCGAGCCCGACGATGACGACTACGTGCAGTCGACGGCCTCCGGCCAGCCGGTGCGCCCGAGCGACGAGGACCGCCCGTGGGAGGTCGCCGGAGCCGGCGCCGCCCGCCCGCAGCAGCCCCAGCAGCAGCCCCGCGAGGAGCGCCGCGACGACCGCCGCCGCGACGACCGCCGGGACGACCGCCGCGGGGACCGGCGGGACGACCGCCGTGGCGACCGCCGCGACGACCGCCGGGGCGGCGACCGCCGCGACGAGCGCCGCGAGCCCCGCGAGGAGCGCCGCGAGCCCCCGGCCCGCGAGGCGCCCCGCGAGGAGCGCATCCCCTCGCCCGAGCCCGAGATGGAGCCGGTCGAGATGGCGCCCCCGCGCCGCGCGAAGGGCGCCCGCGAGGAGAAGTACGTCTCGCTCCTCGAGGAGCTCGGCGGCAAGCTCCAGGCCATCCTCCTCGACGAGGCCGGCGAGCGCGTGGGCGACGTCGTCGCCGTGCGCGACCTCGCGGACACGCTGAAGAAGGACGGCGACAAGGTGAAGGCGGTCGTCTTCGACGGCGTCATCACGCAGCGCCTCCTCGACATCGCGGCCGACAAGAAGATCGCGACGCTCGTGGGCGTCAAGACCGGCAACATCACGAAGAAGCCGAGCGATGTTGAGGTCCTGACCAAGGCCGACCTCGCTTAGCGCCACGATCCGGCGCGGACCGCGCGCGGTCCGCGCCACCCCGCGCGTTGCCCTCGGCGACGCGCGGTCTTCCTCCTTTTCCGAACCCCTCCCGAGGAGATTCTCCACGCGAAACCATCCTTCGCGTGCGGCCGTACCTTTGTTTCCACTCCTTCGCGTGCGAGCGGCAAATCGAAGCAAACCTTATTTTGAACGCGCACGATGATACCAACGGGTAGGATGGGATAGGCATGCACAAGGACGAGCTCATCCAGATGCACACGCTTCTGTGCCAGCTGAAGAACCACTTCCAGGCGCAGGGCCGCGGGATCTCCGGCGCCTTCGATCAGTACGAGTCGCTCGGCGTCACGCCGCTCCACGTGCACCGCTCGAAGACGGACCACAAGCGCGCCATCTTCCTCCTCGGCAAGGAGCTCGCCGGCATGGTGTCCACGGACGACCTCTCGAACCCCGCGCGCGTGGGCGCCCGCATGGGCCACCTCGTGCACAAGCTCGAGAAGCCGATGATGCGGCCGTGAGACACCGTTTCAGCCGACGCAAACGTTTTTTGCCGAAGCCGACCCCTTCGAGTCCGTGGCCGTCGGCACGGAATTCGACATCTACCAGGGCGAACGGGGAACCGTGGCGGTCACGAACGAGACCCGCCGACGGATCCTGGAAGCTTTGGCCGAATCCGATCGGGAGCTTCCCGACCTCGTCCGGATGACCGGCAAGTCGAAGCCCACGCTATCCAACCTGCACGTCCGCGAATTGCTCGCTCAGGGTCTCATCGAGGAGCGCCCCCATCCAACGGACGCAAGACGCAAGGTCTACCGGGCCAAAGGCCGCCGCATCGGGCGCTCGACGGTTCCGATCGAGGAGCTGCGGGGCGCCGTCAGGAACTACGTCGCAACCTCTCCTCTTGCCTTCGCAGTCCCGTTCAAGGGGCTCGTCGAAATCCTTGCCGCGGGCCGGGCGACGGCCGCCGCGATCCGTCGCGCCCAGGGGCGGCGCCTCGCGGAGCACCTGGGACCCCTCCTGCCCATTGCGGGTCCGCGGGACCTGCTCACCGCCGTGGCCGCCCTCTGGGAACGCGAAGGTGTCGCCCGCACCGGACGCATCGACCTTGACCGCCTCGAGATCGCGGTGGACCTCGATGCGGCGGTTCCGGCGGGGGCGGCGGCGGAGGTTCTTGCGGGCCTGATCGAAGGGATCGCCACTGTCCGCGGGGTCAAGGGGGTCAGCGAGCGGACCCACGTCGCGGTCTCGGGCCAACGGGCCACGTTCCGGGTCCGCGAACAAAACGACTGAAACGTTTCAGTTGATAGAAACGTTTATCGATCTGGCCGCCCATCGGGCCGCGTGGGCGCCTGCGCGCCCGCTGAAACCATGTCAACCTACGCCACCCCCGTCCCCAAGGCCCAAACCGTGATCCGCCCCGCCCTTGCGGGGCTGTACTGGAAACTCACCGCGCCCGCCCTCGGCCTCGTCGCCCTCCTCGGCTTCGTGCTGGGGCCCGCGTCCCTGCTCGGAGGGTTTCTGACATTCGACACGACCCACAATGTCGTCCACCTGGCCCTGGCGGCCGTCGCCGCCATCCTCGGGTTCCTCGTGGAATCCGGGGCGACCCAGAAGGTGGCCGCCCGCGTCTTCGGCGTGGTCTATCTGGGCCTTGCCGTCGCTGGATTCCTCTCCGCGGACGTTTTCGGCGTCGGGAGCCTGGTCGGTCTCCACCTCGAGGTGGGCGAGAACCTCGTCCACCTCGCCCTCGGCGCGGGGGCGCTCTACGTCGGGTTCGCGGAGAGCTGAAGTTCAGATCAACGGAACGACAGCCGGGTTCGACCCCTTCGCGGCAAACGGGCCCATGCTCCGGTGCCGCAAGGGGCCCGACCCGCGATCGACGACGGGCCGCCGAACCTGACGGGCCGATGCTTTTCAGCGACGTCGTTTCCGACGACGCCGATCAGAAAGATATGATGAAGGGGGCCGATGCGCAAAGAGCGCCGCAGATCGATCTGCGGCGGGAAGGAGGCATCATCATCATCATCATCATCATCACCCCATCCTCTCGAGCGCATGGACTGGCGAGCGTCGTGATCCTGATCGTGCTCTCGTCCATGTTCCCGGGCACAGCAGGGGCGGTGGCGCCCCCCTCGCTCGCCGAGGATCCCTGCGACCGCCCGCTGCTCCCGCGCGGGCCCATCCGCATCGACGGCGCGGATTCCCTCGCCCTCCCGACGAGCGGCATCGTGGCCGGGAGCGGCACGGCGGAGGATCCGTTCCTGATCTGCGGCTGGATCGTGCAGGGCGGCGTGAACTACGGCGCCGAAATCAAGAACGTCGACGCGCACATTGTCTTCAAGCACAACGTGGTGCGGGACACGGCCGTCATGCTTCGCACGTACATCCACCGCTCCGCGGACTCCATCGCAGAGGATCCCCTCGGGCTGGGGGAGGCCGCCCCGCGACCGCGCCTCGACGTCGACGCCGGCTATCTGCCCGCGGCCGTCAAGTTCGAGAACGTTGGAAACGTGCGCGTCGAAAACGTGAGTCTGGAACACAACACGAACTGCGCGCGACTCGTCGTGCACGCATGCGCCGGGGATTTCTCGGTCTCGTCGTGCGATCAACCCTGCTATGTCCTCCCCGCGCAGATGTCCGGCCTTGTCATCTTCGGCGCGGGCGATGTCGCAATCGATGACCTGAGCGTGGAGGACGACTCCGGCTATGCGATCCTCGTGCTCGGCGCGCGATCGCTCGTTCTCAGCAATTCCGAGGCCGCGAGCGCGTTCATCATCACGACCCCGCGTCCGGTGACGGTCGGAAACGCCTTCGAGCGGGTTCTCTTCGCGCGTGCCCACGATGCTCTGGTCGAAAGCAACGTGTTCGGACAAGCCGCCACGATCCTGGAGAGCGACAGGGTCACCCTGCGCGGGAACGCATGGACCGGCCAGATGACGAACCCCACGCAGCTCACGATGGTCGCGGCGCACAGCCTCGTCCTTGAAGGCAATGTCTTCCGTGCCACCCGCGGGGATGCCATCGTGGCCATCGATTCCACCGACGCCACCGTGCGTGGTAACGACTTCACAGCTTCCTCCGGGTACGCCGTGCGCACGCTGAGCAGGACTGCCCCCGAAGAGGTCGAGGGCGGGCACGACCTCACGCCCGCTCACGAGGGAGGGGACGATCCGCAATGGTATGACGGGCCGCCGGTCGACGCCCGCCACAACTGGTGGGGTTGCGCCGACGGGCCGGGAAGCGACGGATGCGCGCGCGTGCAAGGCCCGGTAGCCTTCGAACCGTTCGCCACCCGGCCCTTCATGGCGGAGGTCTGAGCATGCGCAAGCTCATCCTCGCGGGCCTCGTCCTGGTCTGGATCCTGGGCTCCTCCACCCCGTACGCGATCGCGTCCGGCCCCGTCCCCCCGCATCCCCACGGCCATACGTACGTGGGCGTGGCTCCGGGTTTGTTCGCCGACGACGGCGAAAACGAGCCTGTGACCGTCCCGCTGCGCATGCGCGACCTTTGCGCGGACACCCCTGCGTTCATCCACGAAATGAAGCCCTTCTGGGATTCCGATCCGGAAACGGGCATCGGAGGCGCGTGCTTCCCGTACGTGACGCGCCACGGGGATGCGGGCGGGATCACCCACCGCATCGACGCCTTCGAAGGGAGGTCGCCGACCCGGGCCGTCTACCTCGCGTGCCTGGACGTGGATCACGACGGCTCGTGCTTCGAACCGGGCGGATCCCCCCTGCGCGATTTCGACCCTCACGATATCGTCGTGCTCTGCTACGAATCGGGAGGGAAGGGGTGGCGTCTCGGAACAAAGGACCCCTGCCTTCTCCACTTCAAGCGTGGAATCCCGGACGAGACCGCCTACGTCGTCATTCTCGGCGGGATCGACGCGGACGGCGAGAGGGTCGCTTACGGACCGAACGCCCAGGGATGGATCTTCATCGTCCCCGTGCCTGTGCCGACCCCCCCTTCGCCCTCTTGATCGCGACGCCGAAGACGCGCGACCGGGGGGCCCGACGGTGCGTGGAGTCCGACGTTCCACGGTCGTGACCGTCGGCCGACGATGGGCGACGCCGCCGTCGACGGCGATCGCGAGCCCCCGGGCGCGTCGGGGTCCGCCCGGACCCTCGCCCCATGGCCGGGGGCAGGCGAGAAGCCGTCCGAGGCGCAGGGGCGCGCGCGCGGCACGCCCACTTTCGCCCACCCCCCGCGCTGAGGGGCTTCACGCCGGGATGCCACCCTGAGGCCATGGCTTCGC
>DATLGO010000032.1 GCA_035540375.1 Candidatus Thermoplasmatota archaeon | reverse complement strand
CCCGGGAGGCGCATGGGTCGCGGGGCCTGCGCCTGAACCGGCGGGGTCGCGCGGCGAAAGCGAGGGGACGGCCGCCGGGGCCGCCGACGATGCGGCGGACGGCGGCGCGGCGGTCGCGCCCGGCCCGAGGGGCGACCCCGCGGGAGCCGGCGCGGACGCGGAGCCCGGCGCGGAAGTCTGCCCGAAAGCCGGCGCGGACGCTGAGCCCGGCGCGGAAGGCGAGCCAGAAGCCGGCCCGGAAGCGGGATCGTCGCTCGAAGGGCGATTGGACGAAGGACCCGCGAAGGCCTTGGCGGATGGGCCCGCGGGAACGGTCGCGGCGGGGGCCGAGGGAGCGGCCTGCCCGGCGTGCGCGACGGCCACGTGGATGCCGACGCGCGCGAGATCGTCCCGCGTGAGCACGAACGGCAGCTCGGGGAGGCCCGCGAGCGCCTGGACGATGATGCCGGGGGCGGGAGCGCCGGGCGCGCCGAGCGCGGCGGCGAGCTCGGGCGCGACGACGGTGCCGCGCGCGGCCAGGAAGCGGAGAAGCTCCTTCATCGCCCTCGGGCCGACAAAAGGCTCGCCACTTAAGACCCTTGGGGGCCGCCACCGGTGGAACGTGTCGGGCGCGCGGCGCCCGCGCCATTGGAGAAACGATAAATATCGCGCAGGCGAACGGGAACGGAAGGTCCCGCATGGGTTTCGCGTCGCGCCGATGGCGGCAACTCGAGGCGTTCCGCGAATACGTGTTCGCCATCGCGCTCGTGAGCGTCGTCGTGGGCGGCATCTACGCCTATTCCGGCACGTGGCCGCCCATGGTCGTCATCGAGTCGGGATCGATGATGCACCCCGACAAGAACGTGCAGTACGGTCGCGTCGGAACCATCGACCCGGGGGACCTCGTGCTCGTGCAGCGCGCGCCTGATCCTTCGCACGTCGCGCTCTGGACGAGCCAGAGGGATCGGACCTACGGCGACTTCGGCGACGTCATCGTGTACCAGGTGAACGGGGACCCCCGGTCGACGCCGATCATCCACCGCGCGATCGCCTGGGTCGAAGTGACGGGGGAGCTGCGCGACGACGGTCGCGATTCCCGCTCGTATTCGGTCCGCTGGATCGACGGCGAGGTGTTCTCGTTCGGATCCGAGGGCATCTACATGCCCGAGCTCAAGATCAGCGAGGTCGCCGGCTTCTCGCGGAGCAACGGCTACAAGCCGCTCCATTCGGGCTTCATCACGTGGGGCGACAACCGCGTGACGAATCCGGCCCCGGACCAGGTGGCCCGCATCAGCCCGCAGCCGGTCCACCCGAACTGGGTGCAGGGCAAGGCGCGCGGCGAGCTGCCGTGGTTCGGGCTCATCCGCCTCTCGTTCGGGGACAAGATCAACCAATACAACCCCGCCTGGATCCGCATGCCGTTCACGAACGCCTACGCGCCGGCCGATCTGTGGACGATGCTCTTCATCTCCATCGGCCTCATCGTGGCCGCGCCGCTCGCCTACGACGTGTTCCGCGGCTATCGCCGCCGAGAGCGGCTCCTTGCCGGAGAGCCGCCCGACGAGGCGTCCGCAAGACGCGCGGAGGCCGAGGCGCCGAGGACGCTTCTTCTTACGCTCCTCACGGCGGGCGGGTACGCCGCGCTCTGGGCCTACCGGGCCGCGGCGCGGCGCAGGATGTTCGGCGAGCGCGTAGGACCGCCCGCGACGGGCTCGGGCAGCACATGGGGCCGCGCCAGCGTGCGGACCCCCGAAGCATCGAGCGCCACGGACGCGCGGGAGCCGACCGGCGCGACGGCGCGACACCCGGCACATGCGGCGGCTCGCCAGCCGGAAGAGCCGGCGCAGGCCTCCGCGCAACGCGCAGGACAGACGATGACCCGGGGCGGCGCTCGAGGCCGCGCGGACGACCGGAGCCCGGGGGCCGTACGAAGCACGGCGGCGGACCGGAAGGAGGACGCGCGTCGTGCCCTCGCGACGATGGGCGCGCGACTCCGTGGCGAGCACGGAGCGTCCCTGTCGCCCGCAATGGCCGCGCTCCTCTTCTTCCCTGGACTCCTGCTGGGGCTTCCGGCAGTCTATGGCGTCTACCGCCTGACCGCCGATGCCCGACGGGTGGCGGGCCACGTCAGCCGACGGACGCCGGGGCGCGTGGCGAGCGTGTTCGCCGCGATCCTCGCGCTCGCGATCCTGCTTTTTGTCGCGGGCCATCTCGTGCTTCCCGGCGGCGTCGCGCTCGTCGCGGGCCTCGCGGCGGGCCTCGCGGCGGTCGCGTACGCGGTGCACGTCGTCGGCGACACGCACGACGACGTCGCCGTGGCCGCCTTGCGCGCCGCGCGCGGGCCGGGCGCGCTCAGTTGAAGGGGAGCCGCGCCTGCCGGTTCGGACGGAACTCGACCACGCCGTCGAGGAGCGGATCCTCGCGCAGCACGGCCTTCGTCTCGTCCTTCGGCACGGACATCTGGATCTCCTTCGTGCGCCCGTACCGGCCCTTGGAGATGACGCGCGCCTGGAGGATGCCGAGCATGTCCAGCTCGCTGATGAGGTCCGTGACGCGGCGCTGCGTCAGGACGTCCACGTGGGCCCGCTCGCACAGCTCGCGGTAGGTGTCGTACACTTCGCCCGTCGTGAGCGCGGCCGAGCCCTCCTCCATCTCCTCGTTGAGGATGGTGGCGAGGAGCACGAGCTTGCTCTGCGTCGGGAGCGTGCGGACGACCTCGGTCACGCGGTCGAGCTCGATCTTGTTCTGGGCCTTGCGGACGAAGCGCTCGCCGATCGAGCGGACGCCTTCGCGTTCGGCCAGTTCCGCCGACACGCGGAGGAGGTCGAGCGCGCGGCGCGCGTCGCCGTGCTCCTGGGCGGCGAGGGCCGCGCAGAGCGGGATGACGGCGCCCTCGAGGACGCCATCCTTGAACGCCATGCCGGCCCGCTGGTGCAGGATGTCCTGCAGCTGCTCGGCATCGTAGGGCGGGAAGATGATCTCCTCCTCGCCGAGGCTGGATTTGACGCGCGGGTCGAGGAACTCGGTGAACTTGAGATCGTTCGAGATGCCGATGACGGACACCTTCGCGCGCTTGAGCTCGTCGTTGATGCGCGAGAGATTGTAGAGGACGTCGTCGCCCGACTTGAAAACGAGCTTGTCGATCTCGTCGAGGATGATGACGGTCGCGCCGTCGCGCTCGTCGATCTTGTCGCGGAGCTTGGCGTAGACCTCGTCCGTGGGCCAGCCCGTGAACGGGATCCGATCGTTCCAGTCGTGGATGAAATGATTGGCAATGTGCGTCAAGACGCGGTACTGCGTGTCAACGACTTCGCAATTGATGTAGATGAAATTGACAACCTTGTCTTTCTCGCGGCCGGTCCGGATCAGCTCCTTGCCGACGTACTTCGTGACGGCCGTCTTGCCCGTGCCTGTCTTCCCGTAGATGAAGACGTTCGAGGGCGTCTCCCCCCTGAGCGCGGCCACGAGGATCGCGGCGAGCTGGTTGACCTGCACGGATCGGTGAGGGAGGTCCTCCGGCGTGTAGCTCGGCCGCAGAACCTCCTTGTTTTTGAACATCGGCTCCGCTCGCAGGAGCGTATCGAATAGCCCATCCTTCGTCAAAGTACTCCTCCCTGGTGCCTTGCCCGCCTGTTGCCCCCGATGCGCGGGCCCCGCCATGTCCGACCACGCGGCGCCCGAGCTGAGCCACATAGCAGCTTGATCCCCGCGCGCCCGTGTGCCTCACCAGCCCCGCTTCCCCCGGAAGCGAAGCGCGCAGGTGTTTCAGCGGAAGCAGAAGAACGCGACGACTCGCTTAAAACTTTCGAGCGAACGAGTTGCGTGCTACCGCGCGTGCGTCGAGGTGACGTGTATCGGACGGAAACGGATTCCGAATCGTGGAGATGTTCACCGAAAAATTGGGGGTCCGTGCGGCGACGCCGACCGCATACGGTCTCGGCGATGCGCTCTCGTCAGTCCGCGGTCACGGAGGAGCCCGAGAGGAAGCCGAAGACGAACCGCAAAGGAAGCCGAAGAGGAAGCCTGAGAAGAAGTCGAAGAGGAACCGCGGAGGAAGCCCGAGGGCAACCGGAGAGGAAACCCGAGAGGAAGCCCACGAGGAACCGGAGAGGAACCGCAGAGGAAACCGAAGAGGATACCCAAGAGGAAGCCCAAGAGGAACCGTAGGTCGAGAGACCGACGCGCGCGCGCCGGCCGGGGCGGGATGCGCGACGTTCATGTTGTCCCTCGTGTGTCGAGGCTTGATGGAAGCGAGCCCACCCGGCGATGCGGCGCCGATCCTCCTGTTGTCGTTCGAGGACGGCGCGAGGAGCGCGCTTGCGACGCGTCTGGGGCGGGCGGGCCTCGCGTTCGAGGCCGTGGAGCCGACGTGGTCCCGCGTCCAGGCCGCGACGGCCGCGCGCGAGGCGGCCGTGGGCGGGAAGGCCGTGGGCGGGAAGGCCGTGGGCGGGAAGGCCGT
>DATLGO010000031.1 GCA_035540375.1 Candidatus Thermoplasmatota archaeon | reverse complement strand
AGGTTCGCGTCGGCGCGCCTCGGGGCCGGGCGCGGCGGGCGGGAGGGGCGCGACCTCGAAGGGGATCTCATCCTCGTCCCCGTCGTGCGAGGCGAGGGTCGATTGCACGCGCTCGGGCGGCGCCTCGACGGGCACGGGCGTCGGCGCCTCGGCCTCGGCGCCTTCGGCCCTCGTCGCGGGCTTCTCCTCGGGCTCCTCGTCGACGGCTTCGTGACCCGGCTCCTCCATCGCGGCCATGACGTCGACGCTCGCGCCGCCGTGGCTCGTCTCGCGCGGCCGGATCTCGACGAGCACGGGCATCGCGATGCGCGGGTGGGAGACGATCGCGACGCCGACGGGGATCCGCTGGATCTCCTCGGCGGTGTCGCTCGTGAGGCCTTCAACCGACCCGACGATGGCCTTGATGTCGTTGGGATTCGTGACCTTGAGGATGAGCTGCGTGTTGCACTGCGAAAGCACGTTCTTGTCGACTTTCGCGGGGCGCTGCGACACGACGGTGAGGCCCATGCCGAACTTGCGGCCTTCGCTCGCGACGGTGCGGAGCACGTCCGACGAGAGCGCGCTGTGGATGCCGCGCTCGGGGCAGAAGTTGTGCGCCTCCTCGACGACGAGCATGAAGGGCGGAACCTTTCCGGCCTTCCTCGCCTCGAAGAGCTTCTTCGCGATGGAGGCGACGATGACCTCCTGCAGATCGGGCGAGACGCCCTTCAGGTTGAGGATGCTGACCTTTCCGCGCTTCACGAGGCTCACGACGGGCGTGCCCTTCTCCGCGAAGATGCCGAGCGACATGAGGAACTCGATGGCCGTCACGAGGTTCCACTTCGTGTTCGACTGCTCGTCCTTCACGCGGCGGAGCACGTCCTCGAGCGTGTAGTCCTTCCCCTCGTCGGCGAGGTGCCGGACCGCGGCGTGCAGCATCCCGACCTGGCTCGACGAGAGCTTCGAGCCGAGGGTGTCGATGAGGTCGCGCGCGTCCATGTTCGTTCCGTCGAGCCTGAGCGGCACCGCGTCCGGATTGACCTTGGTGTCCGGCGAATACTCGACGATGTGCTCGGCATAGCCGCGCGGCTTCACGCCGAAACGGCGCATGAGCCCCGCGTCCTCCTTGGCCTGGTTGGGCGCGCAGAGCGAGCCGTGCTCGCCGTGCGGGTCGATGACGACGATGGGCACGCCCCGCTTGATCAGCTCCTCCATGAGGACGCCCACGCAGTACGACTTGCCCGATCCCGTCTTCGCGAGGATGGAGACGTGCTTCTGCACGAGCGTGTTGATGTCGAGCGCGACGGGCAGCTCGTAGCCCTTGATGAAGCCGAGGAAGGCGCCTTCCGCGCCCGTGAGGCCGAAAACGCGCGCGATGAGCGCGTCGTCCGCGCGGAGCACCAGCTGACCGGCTTTGAGCGGCGTGCGCGGCGATTGGAGGAGGCCGCGAGAGTCCCGGTATCCGACGACCTTCACGCTCGCGGTCAGGTGGTCGCGCACCTCGGAGTCGACGCCGTAGGAGACCTTCGTCGCCTGGTCGAACGACATCGACGTCTCGCGCGAGATCTCCATGACCTGCGCGAGGATGACGCCGTCGGTCTCGTGGCCGACCTTGACGTAATCGAGGCGGCGGAGCGTGGGGTCGCTCACGGCCATCTTGAACTCGGTCGTGCCGACGTTGCCGAAGATGGCGCCGACGCGATCGTTGTCGTTGTACGGCATCCCTGCGAATCACGCCCGGGGCCTCATATGAAGGTTGGGTTCCCGCTCACGCGTCCATGCGGCCGAGGGCCCAGGTGGCGGCCGTGACGGTGACGGCCCCGAACCCGACAACCGCGAGCGCGGCCGCAGGGACGGCGGGAAGCGGCAGGCCGGGGAGCGTCGCGACGGCCGGCGCGGCCCATCCGTCGAGGAGGAGGGCGCGGATGCCCTCGATGACGTACGTCACGGGATTGAGGACGACGATGTCGCGAAAACCGTCCGGCAGGAGCCCGAGCGGCATGCTCCCCGTCGTGAGGTAGAGCAGCGGCAGGAACAGGATCGTCATCCCCTCCGTCGCCTCGGGGCTGCGCGTCGTGAGGGCGATGAAAGAACCGATCGAGGCCCACGCGACGGCGAGGCCCGCCGCGAGGAGGAGCACCGCCGCGACGCCCGGGAGGCCGGTCACGAACCGCATGCCGAACGCGTAGCCGATCGCGAGCACGAGCGCCACCTGGACCATGCACCGCGCCGCGACGGCGAGGAGCCTGCCCAGGAGGATGGCGAGCCGCGGGATGGGGAGCGCGAGAAGCTTGTCGAGGTAGCCGTTCTTCACCTCGAGGACGAGCGCGTAGCCGACGCCGTTTGCGCTCGTGAACACCGCGAAGACGATGACGAGCGGAAGGAAGAACAGCGCGTAGTCGCCCGTCGGGAAGCCTGGAATGCGCGCGACCGAGGCGTAGGTGACGCTTGTCACCGCGAAGAAGAAAAGCGGGATGAGGAGCGCGACGACGAAATCCGCGGGCACGCGCGGATACTGGCGGACGGAGCGCGCCGCGAGCGCCCAGGTCGCGGAGGCGAGGCCCGTCACGCGGGCGCCTCCCCGGCGTCGCGCAGGCCCCGCCCGGTCGTGGTGATGAAGAGGTCGTCGAGCGTCGGGTCCGCCACCGTCGTCGCGGAGACCTTCGCGCCCGCCCTTTCCGCCGCCGCCCTCAGGGCGTCGCCGTCCTCGGCCTCTTGATCGAGATGGATCGCGAGCCCCTCGGGCGTCGCGAGGACGCGCTTCACGCCGGGCCGCTTCGCGAGGTCCGCCGCGACGCGCGCCGTCAAGGCCTCGTCCGCGTCGAAGGCGAGCGTCACGACGCTCGAGGCGACCTGCGCCTTGAGGGACGCGGGCGAGCCCTCCGCCACGATCTCGCCGCGGTCGACCACCGCGAGCCGCATCGCGAGGCGCTCGGCCTCCTCCATGTAGTGCGTCGTGAGGAAGATCGTGGTGCCGTCCTCCCGGTTGAGCCGCCGCACGATCGTCCAGAGCTGCGATCGCGCCGCGGGGTCGAGGCCCACGGTCGGCTCGTCGAGGAAAAGGACCTTCGGCCGGTGCAGGAGCGCCGAGGCGAGGTCGAGCTTGCGGCGCATGCCGCCCGAGTAGCCGCCAACGCGGCGGTCCGCCGCCTCGACGAGGTCGAACCGCCCGAGCAGCTCCTCCGCGCGCCGCAACGACTCGGCCTTCGGGAGACCCTGCAGCCGACCATGCAGCGCGAGCAGCTCCCGCCCCGTCGCGAGGTCGTCGAGCCCCGCCTCCTGGAGGGCAAGCCCCATGACGCGCCGGACCGCCCGCGGATCCCGCGCCGGGTCGTGGCCCGCGATGCGCACCTCGCCGCCGTCGGGGCGCAGGAGCGTGGTGAGCATCCGGATCGTCGTGGTCTTCCCCGCGCCGTTCGGCCCCAGCAGGCCGAAGATCTCGCCCTCGGCCACCTCGAGCGACACGCCGCGGACCGCTTCCACGTCGCCGAAACGCTTGCGCAGCCCGCGCGCCACGATGGCCGACATCGGGCCGGGAAACGGTCCGGTCAAGCATCAACGCGCGCCCGTCCGGCGACAGGTTCAAAGCCGGGGGGCCGCTTGCGACGCGCGGTACGATGTCCGCCCTGCCCACGAAGCCCGCGAGCGCCCCCGGGGGCATGCCCGTCCAGACGCCGCAGCAGCAGATGCAGCAGGCGCTCCAGGCCGCGAAGATGCAGGAAGCCATGAAGCTCCGCATGGCCATCGCCGAGAACCTGCGCCACATCAAGCGCAAGTACATCGTGATGAGCGGCAAGGGAGGCGTCGGCAAGAGCACCGTCGCGGTCAACCTCGCGGCGGCCCTTGCGAAGGAGGGGAAGAAGGTCGGCCTCCTCGACCTCGACCTCACGAACCCCAACGTGCCCCTCATGCTCAACCTCGAGGACGCGAAGCCCGGCGGCCAGGCGGACCAGATCATCCCCGTCGCGCTCGGCGACAACCTGCTCGTGATGAGCACCGAATTCTTCCTCAAGGGCCGCGACGCGCCGATCATCTGGCGCGGCCCGATCAAGATGAACATGATCCAGCAGCTCCTCGGCAACGTCGCCTGGGGCGAGCTGGACTACCTCATCATCGACCTCCCGCCCGGCACGAGCGACGAGCCGCTCACGATCGCGCAGATGCTGCGCGACGCCGACGGCGTCATCCTCGTCACGACGCCGCAGAAGGTGAGCGTGCTCGACGTCCAGAAGAGCATCGGGTTCGCGCGCACGATGCACCTCAAGGTCGCGGGCGTCATCGAGAACATGGGCGCCTTCGCGTGCCCGCACTGCCACAAGACGACCGACATCTTCGGCAAGGGGGGCGGCGACGAGCTTTCGAGCGAGTACGGCGTGCCGCTCCTCGGAAAGATCCCCCTCGACCCCGCGGTCGTCCAGGCCGGCGAGAAGGGCATCCCGTTCGTGTGGCGCTACCCCGAGAGCGCGACGGCCGAGGCGTTCCGCGCGGCGATCGCGGAGATCCGCAAGAAAGAGGGATAAATAGCCAACAGGCCACGTGGACTGTCACGTGGTTGAGCCGCGCCGAAGCACGTGACAGTCCACCTGTCCCATGGTTTCGCGCGACCTCGGGACAACGCGCGTCAGCCGTGCGTCGCCCGACCCCGCATGCCCCCGTCACCAGGCCTTGTCCACGCGAAGCGCGCGTTGCCGGCGCGCGATGAATCTCGTTCGGATCGTCCCCAACCGACACCAACGGAGTGTGCTCGTCACCGGGCGGCCCGGAAAGCGAGCGCGTTTGCGGGGTCCAGGGGGCGCGAAGCGGCCCCCTGGCCCACTGCGTCGCACGGAAACCCGTAGCGAGCGCGAAGCGCGAGCGGGGGGTTTTCCGTGTGACGGCGTGTGCCCCGAGCCGTAGGCCGCAGCGACCGACGCGCGCGAGCGGGGCCCAGGGGCTGAGCCCCTGGTCTGGGGGGTCCAGGGGGCGCGAAGCGGCCCCCTGGCGCACGGAGTCGCACGGAAACCCGTAGCGAGCGCGAAGCGCGAGCGGGGGGTTTTCCGTGTGACGGAGTGTGCTCCGAGCCGTAGGCCGCAGCGAGCGTAGCGAGCGAAGGCCGAAGGCTCGGCTAGAAAACACCGCTCCAAGCGCCCTTCTTCACGCTCGCGCCCATCGCGGCGAGCGTCTTCTCGATCGCCATGAACGCGCCCGCGATCTCGACGTGGCTCACGGTGCCCATGTGGCCGATGCGGAAGATCTTGCCCTTGACCTCGTCCTGGCCGCCGCCGATGACGACGCCCATCTCCTTGAGGGCCTTGCGGAACTTCGAGTCGTCCACGCCCGCGGGGTAGCGGAACGCGGTGACGGTGTCGCTGCGGTAGCCGGCCTCGATGAAGAGCTCGAGGCCCATCGCTTCGCCGGCGGCGCGCGTGGCGTCGGCCTGGCTCTTGACCTTCGCGATGCGGTTCTCGAGGCCTTCGTGCTTGATGATGCGGAGGGCTTCGAGGAAGGCGAGGTGGAGGGGGATCGCGGGCGTGAAGGGCGTGTCGGCTTCCTTGCCCTTCGCGATCCAGCGCGGGAGGTTGAGGTAGTAGCCGGCGTCCTTGTGCATCTTCGCCTGGGCTTCCTGGCTCACGGCGAGGGCGACGAGGCCGCTCGGCGCCCCGAGGCACTTCTGGCTGCCGACGATCGCGACGTCGACGCCCCAGTCGGCGACCTTGACGTCCATGCCGCCGACGCTCGTGATGCAGTCCGCGACGACGAGGGCGCCGTGCTCCTTCGCGATCGCGGCGATGTCCTTGAGCGGCCACGTGAAGCCGACGCTGGACTCGTTGTGCGTGAGGAAGACGGCCTTCGGCTTCGTTTCCGCGATCGCCTTGCGGATGGTGTCGAGCGGGATGGGCACGCCGTAGCCCGGGGCCTTCACGACCTTCGTGTCCCCGTACATCTCGGCGAGCTTCGCGAAGCGGTTGCCGAACTTCCCGTTCTCGATCGCGACGGCCTTCTCGCCCTTCTTGAGGAGCGAGAGCGCGGCCGCGTCCATGCCGGCGGTGCCGGACCCGGTCATGAGGACCGTGTCGTGCTTCGGCGCCTGGAAGACCATCTTCAAGAGTTCATGGATCTCCTTGTTGACGGCGGTGAATTGCGCGTCGCGGTGGGCCATCGCCGGGCGGCTCATGGCGGCGAGGACGCGCGGGTGCATCTTCACGGGGCCCGCGAGCAGGAACGTGTTGTCCTCGATGTCGAAGGGCATGCGCGCTCATCCCGGGGTCGACCTTTAAGGATTGTCGTTCGCGGGCGGACGATACAGCATCGTCCCGAGAACGGTTATCCTTGACATGTCGTTTCCGAGGTCATGCGCCGGACCCTCGCCGTGCTCCTCGTGATCCCGCTCGCCTTCGCCGGATGCCTCGCGGCCGCGGAAGGGGATGCCGCCGACGGTTCGGCGCAACGGGAGGGCGCCATCGGACCGGCTTCGGGAGGCGACGCGCCGGCGAGCGCCGCCGCGCCCTCGATCGGGGGCGTCGTGGCGTACGAGCGCCGCTTCACGATGAGCGACGTGGACGGAACGGGTTGGAACCAGGTGCGGTTCCGCGTGGACGAACCGTCGAACCTCACCCTGCGGGAGCGCGGCTCCTACAAGTCCGAGGGCTCGCCGACGGGCTTTCAGTTCATGCTCGTGCGGGAGTCGAAAGGTAAGTTCGGCGGGTCCGGCGGCGGCGGGGGCGGATCCTTCCGCGTCTTCAACGTCGACGAGCGCGTGGCGGGTCAGGACGTCCGCGTCGGCTGCTGCCCGGAGGGCGGTCGCGGGGGCAGCGGCGAATCTTCGGGCCACGAAAGGATCCTGTTCGATGCGGGCGAGATCATCTCGTTCGTCGTCGTCACGCGGAACGTGACCGAGCTGGACTTCAAGTTCCGCCTCGATGGGAACGGGACGCTCACGCTCCTCGGGGAGGAACGGGGGACGGGCAACCGTTACGCGGAGATCCCCCATGCGGCCCATGGCAACGCGACGTATCTGTCGGGGCCGGCCGGCCAGAACCTCGTTCTGCGCGCGGGGCCCGTCCGGCACGTGATCGAAGCATCGGGGCCGGGGATCTTCAATCTCGAGGCCGTCGGGCGGCGCGACGCGAAGTCGTTCTCGTTCTCGCTCGCGCTTCCGAACGGCACGAAGGTCGAGGAGCGCGTGGGGCCGCGCGATGCCGCATTCGTGTCCGGGAGCCTCGTCGAAGGCGGGGCCTTCGTCATCGCCTTCACGCCCGGCAAGGACGGCGACACGTGGGACTTCCCCCCGCTCAAGTTCAGGTTCGTCCCCATCAAGACGGAGACGCCGTCGCTCCGGCGCGATGTCTACCGGGATGAGCCCTGGTGACGTCGCGGGCGGGCCGCGATCGCCTTCCCGCCCCCGCTCGGGTTTAGTCGTATTCAACCGGTGAACTATAAGCGGGCCCCAGGGCATCCGCCCGCATGCGCGGGCTCCCCGTCGTGCTCCTCGCCCTCGTCCTCGCGTTCTCCGGTTGCCTCGGCGCCGTGGCGATGAACCCGATCGAGAGCGCTTCGGACGAGCCGTCGAAGACATTCGCTTACCGGTATCGCATCAACACGTCGAGCGCGGCGCCGCGGACGGGCTTCCACGAGATGCGTTTCGTCGCGACCGAACCCTCGGAGTTGACGGTCACCGCGACGAAGTCCGACACGACGGGCGGCGGGTCGAGTGGGACGGTTTTCTTCCTCATCCGCTCCGACGCGGCGTGGCCCGACGTCTTCGCGGGCGGCGGCGGCTTCACGGTCGACCACGCCCGCGTGCGCGAGCGCGTGGGCCCGGCCGACGTGAACGTGGGCTGCTGTCCGATCCCGGTGGGCGGCCGCGGGAACGGGACGATTGCGTCCGACTACGTTCTCGCCGCGGGCGAGAGCGTCTCGCTCTTCATGGTGGTCCGCAACGTCACGAAGTTCGGCGTCGTCGTCGAGGCCGCGGGTCGGGGCGCGATCGAGGTCGTTGAGCAGAAGGGCGCGGGCGCGAAGTTTGCCGACATTCCGATCGGCGAGCACGGCAATGCCACCTACGTGCGGACGCTCGGCGACCCTGTCGTCCTTCGGGCGGGCCCCGTGACGTACGTGGCGGACGTCACGGAACCCGGCGTTTTCAGTTTCGCTGCCCAGCGGCCCCCCGATGCCGCGCCGTTCACCGTGTCGCTCGCGTTGCCGAACGGCACCACGTACGACTTCGAGGTCGGAGCCAGACCGTTCATGGTCTCGTTGTGGGGCCGGACGGATCCCGGGCGGTTCACGATCACCTACACGCCGAAGGATCCAGAGCCCTCGAGCTTCCCCGTCGTGCGGTGGATGTTCGTCCCGGCCATGGCCTGATTCAGCCCATCCGCGCCGCGAGCACCGGCACGAGCATCTCTTCGGGAGACACGCCGCCGTGATTGCCGGCGAGCGGCCGCGGCCCGGCATCGGGGGCGTAGTGGTAATCGAACTTGTGGTCGTCGCGCGCGACGAGGAGGAATTCGCCTGCGCGCCGCTCGAACTCGGGGTGGCGTTTGCCGGGTCCGAAGCGGCCATCGTTCGCCGCGCGCTCGACCGGCACGAGCGTGGCCTGCTTCGCGAGGCGCCTGCGCACGTAGTCCACGACCGCGCGTCGGCGCCCGTCGCGCACGTGCAGGTAGCTCATGCGGCCCTCTCCCGAGGGCGGCACGGCAAGATTCTCGAGGAGGCCCGGGTGCTCGTTGAGGCGCACGCGACGGTCGGGCGGGATCGTGATGTGCCCGTGGTCGGCGGTCACGACGAGGAGCGTCTTGGGGTCGCGGATCCGATCGAAGAATTCGCGCCCGAGCGCGAAGTCGAAGGCGGCGACTTCCGCGGCGTGCTCGTCGCTCGTTTCGCCGTATTCGTGGGCCACGGTGTCGACAAGGTCCCAGTACAGTCGCAGGAGCGCGGGACGGCCCTCGAGCCGCTCGAGATGACGCCGCGCCTTGACGAAAAGGTCGCCTTGCCCCTGGTAGCCGTCGAGGAGCGCGCCGCGATAGATGAGGCGACCGAGCGGCGAGCGCGTGTATTCGTCGCGTGTCACGACGCAGGCTTCGGCGCCGGCGCGCGCGGCCTTCTCGAAGATGGTCGGGAAGGGCAGCATGGCCTCGAGATCGAAGCCCCGGTCCTCGAGGCGACCCCCGAGGATGCCCATGAAGCGGATCATGTTGGCCGTGATGCCGGGCCGCGGCAGCCACATGCGGTATCCGAGGAGACCGTGCCGGACCGGCGATTCCCCGGTGCTGAGCGTCGCGAGGGCGGTGACGGTCGTGCTCGGGAGCACGCTCGTCGCGGGGGCGAGGTGACCGCGGTCGGCGAGCGCGCGGAGGTTCGGCGCGCCCCCCGAATCCATCGCGCGGAGGAGCTGCCTCCACCCGAGGCCGTCGACGACGAGGGCCACCACGCGCTCCACGCCCGCAAGGAGGGCGGGCGGGAGGACGTCGGGCGCAAGCGGAGGAAGCGTCGCGCGCGCGTTGAAGGGACGCAGGACCGAGGCGGGCAGGTTCGCGATGCCGTAGCCGTCGTAGCGGGGCGCGACCCCCCCGGCGAACCGGGCGGCGAGGAGCTTGCGCTCGACGGGATGGCGCGCGGCCGGGACCACGTGGGGCCTAGGTCCCGACGGCGCTTGAACGCGCCGGGTTCGGAAGGCGGGAGGGCCTGCCACTCCGGCCGGGGGCCGAAACCTCGGGTCGGGGTCGACGGGGGCGTCCCGTCCCCTCGGATCAACCATTGGATGACATTCGTTATCACCCCTCAAGGGATTGGGCCCTTCGGGAGAGGGGCGGTCCGGGCCGGACCGGGGGTATGTATCCGGCCCGGACCTCCGTCATGTTCTGCCCCCACGGGGGGGCTTTCCTTCGGCTCAGCGCGCGCTCGCCCGGACCTCGGGCGGGGCTCCCGACACGGCCGCGACGACGATGTCCACGAGCCGCTCCTCCGTCATGACCGTCGGATGGAGGTCGAGAAGCGGGCTTTCGAGGATCGCCCCGATGGACGTGTAGACCACGTCCTCCTCGAGCCCGAGGGCGCTCAGCGACAGGGGGGCGCCCGCGCGGCGGGCGACCTCGGCGAGGGCTTCCGGGATCCTTCCCGGCTCGCTCCCGCCGAGCGTTTCCGCGAGCCTGCGAGCTTTCGACCTCCGCTCGGCGACGTCGAGCGCGACGACGTGCGGCAGGAGCGCGCCGTTGATCGCGCCGTGCGGCAGGTCGTACTGCGCGGTGAGCGAGAGCGCGATCGCGTCCGCGACGCCGAGGCCAGCGCTGTTGTACGCGATGCCCGCGAGCTGCTCGGCCATCGCGAGCGCGCCGCGGGCCTTTGGGTCGTTGCCGTCGGCGACGGCGCGAGGCAAGTGCTCCGCGACGAGCGCGACGGCGTCGAGCGCGAGCGCGTCCGTGA
Organism: Candidatus Thermoplasmatota archaeon; assembly: GCA_035540375.1. Lineage (NCBI taxonomy): Archaea > Methanobacteriati > Thermoplasmatota > Thermoplasmatota archaeon. The sequence goes on along the minus strand of DATLGO010000031.1, from coordinate 74,121 downwards.
GCGGCGCGGCGTTGCGGCTGAAGTAGGCCTCGATGGCGTGGGTGAGGAGGTTCATGCCCGCCGCCGCCGTGACCTCCGGAGGGGACGTGACGTGCGTGCCCGGATCGTTGATGGCGACGCGCGGCGTGATGCGCTCGTCCCGGATCATCGCGGGTCGGCCCTTCTCGCGATCGACGACGAACAGGAGTCGGCTCAGCTCGGAACCGGATCCCGCCGTGGTGTTGAGCGCGACGTGGACCGGCGTGTCGACGCGGAGCCGATCCACGCCTTCGTGGTCGGACAACGCCCCGCCGTGGGTGGCGAGAACGCCCGCCGCCTTCGCGAGGTCGTGCGCGCTTCCGCCTCCGATCGAGACGAGCGCGTCCGCGCCCATCGAGCGGAAGGCTTCGGCGACGTCGCGCGCCCTCGCGTCGTCGGGGGGGCCATGGGCCCGCGCGGAGAGCTCCGTCTCGACGCCCGCGCCCCCGAGCGCCGCGAGCGCGTCCTTCACGATCCAGGATCCCTCGAGGCCGTGCGTCGTGACGACGAGCGCGCGCGACGCGCCCACGCGCCGGACGTCCTTCCCCACGCCCTCGGCGGCCCCCCACCCGAGACGGCACGTCGCGGGCATCACGAAGCGCGGGAGCGCGGGCTCCATCAGGGAACCTCCCGGTCGGGCGCCTCGAGGTCGACGTGACCGGCGTCGATGCCGACGACCACGCCGGTGATGGAGGCGTGGACCGGGACGCCGAGCCGGTCGGGGGGCGGCTCCGCAATCACGTCGCCGACCATGACGCGCGCGCCGACGTCGACGACGGGAGCGGCCGGCGCCCCGAAGCGTCCGCCGAGAGGGATGCGGACGCGCGCGATGGAGCCCTCGACGTTTTCGATGTGGTCCGGCAATGCGGGTCCGTCGGTGCGGGGATAGGCTTTCGCGCGCGTCTTCAGCCGCTCCGGCGAGACGAGGAGGAGCCCGTTCGTCGTCTTGCGGATGCCGTAGGGTTCGCGCGTCCAGTCCGGAACCGGCTCGCAGAGGACGGGGCCGCCGTCGAACAGATGGAGCGAGGGATCGGGCTCGTCGAGGCCCGCAAGCGCGAGGAGGTCCGTCGCGAGCGCCCCCACGGGCGCCTCGAGCGCGAGGTGGGCTGGCGTCTCGCCGTAGACGGTGAGGAATTTCGTCGTGACCGGGCGTCCTTCGAAGAGCGCGCGGTACACGTTCCAGAGCGTCTCGTTGTTGTTGACCGTGACGCCGACGTCCGGAGGCTTCTCGGCTTTCGCGACGTCCCGGTCCAGAAGGACCTTGATCAACGCTTTCTCCTGCCCATATTTGTAGAGATTCGGAAAAGTGGCGACCTCGAAGGCGTCGGTGGCGGCGGCCAGGTCCTCGAGGGGCCCCATGAACGGGCGCGCCCCCTCCTCGACGCCCACGATGATGCGCTCGTACGCTTCGATGTCCTTGAGGAAGACGAAAAGGCGCGCGAATTCCCGCGCGCGGTCGCGGAAGAGGAGCTTGTCGCACACGTACCCGGGCTCGCTTTCGGCGCCATTCACGACGAGCAGCGGCGTGGGCTTGCCATATTTGACGTACGTGGGAAAACCGGCGCCCCCCGCGCCCACGATGCCGGCGGCGCGGATGGCTTCGCTCAGGAACGCATCGGTGCGGGGACGGGGGGCGAGCGCTTGCTCCATGGCCCTGCGTCGTCGTCCAACCGATACAAGGCCTCTGATCACGGCTTCAATCGGCGTCGGCCTCGCGCTCCACGTTGCGGACGGAGAGGATGGTGTCGTCGACGACGAACACGAGAGCCGCGGCGAACGAGAGGAGCGCGAGCGCGAAGGCGTAGGGGGCGTAGACGTCGACGGGCGCGCTCACGAGCGAGGAGCCGAGGAGCAGCAGGGCCGTAACCACCGTGAATGCGACCGCAAGGACGCCGAAGACGATGGCGTTGCGCATGATGCGGCCGCGGCGGATGTAAAGGGCCACCTGCGCCCGGTGCCATCCGGGGTCCGCTCCGGGAACAGAGGCCTCGACGCGCAGTTGCCGGAGCCGATCCGTCACGCGGAAGAGCCTCGCTTGGCTGAAGTTCAGGAAGACCGCGGTGCCCGAGATGAGGAAGACGGGCGCGAGCGTCGCCTGGATGAGGCTTGCCGGATCGATCGCCACGCAGGGCGAGACGCGGTCGAGAATCATAAGGTTCCCTGGCCCGGCGGTCGGGTTGCTGCGACGCTCGATCGGCGTCCGCGACGTTCATGGATCGGCGCGGCGAGATTGAGTCGATCGTCATGCCGTGGAGAAAGGACCGGCCATACGCGCCGGGCGAGCTGGAATTCCACCTGACCGGTCTGCGCGAGATGCGTGGCGAGCACGCGGCGCCGGACCTCGACATGGACAGGGTCCAGAAGAAGCTCGCGAAGCGCGAAGCAAAGCACCGGCAATAAGGAAAAGGAGGGCCGGCCCGCCGGCCGGCCCGGGTCGAGCGTTCAGCGGCGGCGCAGGGCGCGGACGGCCACGAGCGCGGCTCCGATCGCGGCGAGCGCGAAGACCGCACCGAAGCCCGGCGTGGGCGTCGGAGCGACCGTCTCGTCGGGGCCGCCCGTCTGGTTGCCGTTCGGGTCGCCGGTCTGGTTCATGGCGCCGTACTGGACCATTCCCTCCATGCCCATGAGCCGGAACGGATCGGACCAGTATTGGCCGGTCCCGGTCGCGTTCATCGGGACCGTCACGTTCATCGTCGCGTTCTTGCCCGCGGCCACCATCGGCGAGCTCACGTTGAGCGGCGCGCCGATCTTCAGGTTGTTCATCTGCGAGCCGTTGTTGTGGAACATGACGGTGTAGTTCTTCCCCGGCTCGAGCATCATGGTGGGGTTGCGCCCCGGCATGCCTTCGATCTCGAACCAGTACTCCGTTCCCTCGTCGTGTGCGGTCACCCGCAGGGTCTTGCCCATTCCCTCGCCCGCGTGCTCAGCGGCGAAGGCGCCGGGCAGGAGCGACGTCGCGATCGCGAGCGTCACGAACCCTGCGAGGAACGTTCGGATGTTGCGTGCCATTTGGGTTCACCTTGGGGGACCTACGGTGGAATCACCGCATGGCGAGCCGGTCGGTTTGAGGATTCTGGAGCAGACTCCCGAGCGCCCCCCCGCCTCCTTGACCGCTCCTGCTCCGAAGGCTTATCGGTGCCTCCGCCCGTCCGCGGCGCATGCGCCCGTCCGCCGGCCTGCTCCTCGCCGTCGCCGCCGCCCTCGCGGGCTGCGTCGCGGCCCCCGAAGCGCCCCGATCCCCGTCCCTCGAAGGCGATGCGGCGTGGGCGGCGCTCGCGGTTCCGTTCGGGGACGGCCATGACCACAAGTCGCGCGACCACCACGCGAACCTGTCGACGCCGAACTTCGAGGTCGTGGGCTGGAACCCGCTCATCAGCGAATCGCTGAAGCGCACCCCCGGAGGCCACTTCTGCGGGGACGCGCAGGACACGGCGAACGGTCGGCGCCTCGCGGCCGTCGAGCAGCGCAACCTCGGCGGCTTCGCGCTCGTCGACGTCACGAATCCGCTCGAGCCCGCGTGGCTCGGCGAGCTCGTGATGCGCAACACGCGCGTGTACGACCTCGCGGTCGTGCCCGACGGGAAGCACGTCGTCCTCGTCACGACGGAGCCGCGCGGAGCGCCCGCGCTCCCCCCTCTTCCGCTCGTCGGCGGCGCCGGGCCGGACCTCGCGTGGCGCCCGTGCGGAGCGCCTTCCTTCCGCGCGGTCGCGGGCGAGGACCTCATCCCGCGCCCTTCGAGCATCATCCTCGTCTCGATCGAGGATCCTGCGGACCCTCGCGTCATCGACCAGCGTCCCCTCGCGGCGGCGGGCCACTCGGTCATGAGCGCGGTCATCGACGGGCGCGTGTGGCTGCTCGTCGCGGCCCACGCCCAGGGTTACTATCATTACGAGTTCCACGAGATCGCCCCGACGCCCGCGGGAACGAAGCTCCGGCTCCTTTCGACGTGGGTCTCGGACGACCATGATGCGGGACGGCCCGTCCAGGAGGCGCTCGGCGGACACGACGGCTGGATCGCGAAGCACCCGGGCACGGGCGCGGTCCTCGCCTACGTCTCGACGTCGTACGGCTTCGCGATCCTCGATCTCAAGGATCCGCACCAGCCGAAGCGGGTCGGGTACTGGAGCGACTGGACGCCCGAACGCAGGGCCTACGCCGGACAGACGCATTCGCTGCTTCCGATGAGCGCGCTCTGGGACGGAAGACACTACACGCTCCTCGGGCCGGAGTTCGGTTCCCGTCCGGGTCCGAACCCCTCGGGAACCGTGTGGATGCTCGATACGACGGACCCTTCCAGGCCCACGCCTGTCGGCGCCTGGATCCTTCCCGTCGAGGTCGAGTGGACGGGGACCTACATGTTCTCGAACCATTACTTCAGCGTCCACAACCGGACCCTCTTCGCCTCGATGTACCACGGCGGCGTCTGGGCCGTGGATCTCGATGCCGGCACCAAGGGGTCCTTCGCGCTCCTTCCCTCCATCGGCGTTTTCGTCCCGGATCTCGTGTCGCCAGCCCCGCCCGACGCGAACGCGCGCTGGGCGCCGACCGTCGAGGATGTCATCGCGTTTGCCGACGGTACCATCGTGCTCTTCGACGGCACGAGCGGCCTCTACGCGGTGCGCTTCGACGCCTCGCGACCCATGCCCGCGCCCGATCCGTGGCCGATCGCGCCGCCGTGAGCGGCAGCCTCATGCGGCCGGCGCGCGCTCGCGGCGCGTGGACGGACGACGCGCGCTCCTTGCGGGCGCCACGGGCCTCGTGGGTTCGCGCATCCTTCGCATCCTCGAGGCCGATCCTCGCGTCGCCGCGATCGAAGTGCTCGCGCGGCGTCCGGTCGAGGGCGGCGCCAAGGTCGCCTCGCGCGCCGTCGACTTCGCGGCGCTCCCGCAGGCCGCGCCCGGCGGGCCCATCGATGACGTGTACGTCGCGCTCGGCACAACGATGGCCAAGGCCGGGTCCAGGGCGGCCTTCCGCGCGGTCGACTTCGAGGCCGTGGTCGCCGTCGCGAAGGTCGGTCTCGCCCGCGGCGCGACGCGCTGCGCGTTCGTCAGCTCCGTGGGAGCCGATCCTTCCTCGCGGGTCTTCTACAGCCGCGTGAAGGGCGAAGCGGAGGAGGCCCTCCGTCGCCTCGGCTTCGCATCGCTCCATCTCGTGCGCCCATCCCTCCTCCTGGGCGAGCGTGGCGAGCGACGGCGCGGCGAACGGGCGGGCATCGTCGTCGCGCGGCTCGCGGATCCCGTACTTCGCGGCCCGCTTGCAAGATTCCGCGCGATCCGGGCGGAGGATGTCGCGCGCGCGATGGTCCGCGCCGTCGCAACGGGCGTCCCGGGCGTGACCGTCCATGAAGGCGAAGCGCTGCGCGCGCTCGCTCAGGCTTAAGTCCCAAGATCCTCGTTCACGCCGCATGACGGGCATCGCCGAAGCGGTCGGCGCCGACCTCGCGCTCCTTTCCGCCGCGACCTCGGGGCTTGTCGCGGCCCTCGCGGGCGTCCTCGCGGTCGTAGCCTTCCGGGCGGCCGCGAGGCGCGCGAATCCCGCGCTGCGGTTCGTGGGGGCCGCGTTCGTCGTCTTCGTGGCGAAGAACGTGTTCAGCGGTTACAACGTCATGACGCACGCGGTCCGCCACGACGAGATCGAGCTCGCCCTCTCGGTGTTCGACCTCGCGATCCTCCTCCTTCTCGTGATGCCGCTCCTGCGCCGGAGGTCCGCCTGACGTGGCCGGTCGCGAGGATCCGGTCTCCACGCGCCAGCGTGTCTACGCGAGCGTGCGGCGATATCCCGGAATCCACGTGCGCGGCCTCGAGCGCGAGCTTCGCATCTCATCGGCGCTCGCGCAATACCATGTGCGCAAGCTCGACGAGGAAGGTTTCATCGAGGGCCGCGAGCAGGGCGGCTACGTCCGCTACTATCCGACCTCGAAAGGCAAGGCCGCGCGCGTCACCGAGAGGGACATCCCGCTCGTGGGCGTCCTTCGCGAGCAGGTGCCGCTCCACGTCGCGCTCCTCCTCCTCGACCGCGGCCCGCTCACGCACGCGGACCTCGCGCGCGAGCTGGGCGTCGCGAAGAGCACGACGAGCTACCACCTCGCGAAGCTCGCGGAGGCGGGCATCGTCGTGCGGGAGCCCGGAACGCCGCGCCTGACGCTCGCCGAGCGCGACCGGATCTACCGGCTGCTTCTCGCGTACCAGCCGACGCCCGATTTCCTCGACGCCTTCGCCGACCTCTGGAGCGACCTCTACGGTTAGCGCGGCCAGGCGGGCGCTCGCGGCGCGGGCATCGTCGCGTCGAAGCGCAGTTGGTAGATGCCGGATCCCGCGTCCCACACGGTGAGCGTCCCGTCGGGGGCGGCGATGACGTCGCCCACGGACGGTCCGGGCGCCTTGCCGCCGATGGGCTTAGGCGAAAGCCTGTCCGGCACGAAGATGCCGATGGCGCGCGGGTCGGACTGGTTCGTGATGTCGATCGCCCAGAGTCCGCCGTGGTAGTTCGCGACGAAGAGCGTCTCGTTCACGACCTCGACGTAATGCGGGCTGAACATGAGGCCGCCGCCCCACTTCGGCTTGATGGGGAGCGTCCAGCGGCCGACTTCGACAGGCTTCGCGGGGTCCGTCGTGTCGAGGATGTAGACCCATCCGCTTGGAAGCTCGACGGGCTCGCCGACCTCCTGGCCGACAAGGGTGTAGTGCCGGCCGTCGCGGAGTTGGGGCAGCGGCAGCGTCGTGTGCACTGCGCCCGCGCGGCCGTCGGCCCACATCCCGACGAGTTCGTGGACGACGCCGCCGATGGAGTAGACATAGAGCGCGTCCCAGTTTGCGAGGTACGCGTACACCTTGTTCGTCATCGGATGCTTCGCGACGGAGACGTCGACGTGGCCGTTCAGTTTCGTCGGACCCGGGTGGCCCGGAACCTGGATGAGGTGGACGGGGCGCAGCGTCCCGCCCGCCGTGTCCTCGACGTGGAAGAAGGTGTAGTAGCTCGCCTCGTGCACGAGGTTGGTGACGGAGGCCATGGCCCAAACCTTGCCGTCGACGAGCGCGCTCGAGACGCTGTGCGGACCGATGACGGGCTGCGGCTTGAAGTCGACGAGCTTCGGGTTCGTCGGGTCCGCGAGGCTCACGAGGATGATGCCGGGCGCAAGCGGGAGCGCCTTCTCGGGGCCCGCCTGACGGAGTTCGCCCGTGCACGCGTCGCGGAACATCGGGCGCACGATCCAGTCCCTGGGGCCGGCTTCGAGCGCGGCGAGCGCGTCGAGGTCGAGGGTCGGCGCCCGCGGCGTCCAGCCGGGCTTGAGCGCGGGCGGGTAGGCGCCGAGAAGCGCGTATTTCCCGTCCGCGCTGATGGTCGCGTCCCAGACATGCACGTTCATGAGCACGAATTCGCCGAGGTACTGCGGCGCGCTCGCGTTCGTGACGTCAGCCACGATGAACGCGACGTCGGTCGAGAAGCTGTGGACGACCGCGAGGCGGCGGCCTTCCGTCTGCGTCGCGGCGCCGCCGCAGCCCATGCCCCGGGCCGTCGTTCCGAGCTCCTTCGTGACGAGGGGATCGTACCCGACGACCTCAAAGTTGGGCGTCGAGAGGTTCGCGTGGTGCGCCGGGTTGCCGTGGTCGTGGCCCTCGCCCCACGGGATGGCCTTCTCCCACCAGCGGTCCGGGACGACGTCGGCGCCGCCCGTCGACGGGATCACGGGATCGGACGTGGAGGGGGCGACGCAGCCCGCAAGCGCGAGGACGGCGACGGCGACGAACGCGAAGGATCGGGCGGCGGGCATGCTCTCGGGGAGCGAGCGCCCCGGGGGCGTCATAACCCTTGCTGTGGCCGCGGCGTCAGCGCTTGAGCTTCGAGGCCCACTTCGAGCGGAACTTCGCGAGCTTCGGCCGCACGACGCCCAGGCAGTAGGGCTGGAGGGGATTGCGGCGGTAGTAGCCCTGGTGGTACGACTCGGCGGGGTAGAACGTCGTGAGCGGGGCCACCTCCGTCACGAGGGGCCGGTCCCAGATCCCTTCGCTCTCGATCTCCTTCATCACGGCCTCCGCGGTCTGCCGCTGGGCATCGGAATGCGTGAGGACGATCGACCGGTACTGCGGACCCACGTCGTTCCCCTGGCGGTCCTTCGTCGTGGGATCATGGATCGAGAAGAAGACCTCGAGGATCTCGCGGTAGGACACGACCGCGGGATCGAACGTAACTTGCACGACCTCCGCGTGGCCCGTTTCGCCGTCGCAGACGGCCTCGTACGTGGGGTTCTCCACGTGACCGCCCGCGTAGCCGCTCACGACGCTTTCGACGCCGGAGAGCTGCTCGTACGCGGCCTCGAGGCACCAGAAGCAACCGCCGCCGAGGGTGGCGGTCTCGCGTCGGGATGGCACATGCGGAGAACGCGCGCTTCGGGTATCAAGGCGTGGGCCGGGTGTTGGGGCGCGGGCGCCGCGCCATCGCAAGCGCTATGATGCGCCATCCGTCTCGCCGGGCGATGTCTCGTTCCGCGCCCGCGCTCGTCGTTCTCGCGGTCGTCTTCGCGGGATGCGCAGGAGCGCCCGAACCCGCGTCTCCGGACGGGCCGCCGCACGGTGTCGCCGAATGGCGCCTCACGCCCGAGCGCGAGCGCGCGGCCGAGGTCACGATCGCCGCGAACCCCGTGGACCCCGCGAACCTCGTCGTCGCGGCCAACTCGATGGGGGGCTTCGCGCTCCACCGCACCGCGGACGCTGGCGCGTCGTGGACGGCCTCGCGGTTCAGGGCGGAGGACGTCGCGCGCCTCGCCGCGGGGGCGCCGCGGTTCCAGCGACTGAGCGATCCCGCGCTCGCGTTCGGCCCCGCGGGGGAGCTGTATCTCGCGGGCCTCGCGTTCCAGCCGACGAGCGCCGTGTTCGTCGCGAAAAGCCACGACGGCGGCGCGACGTGGTCGAGCGTCGGGCTCGTCGACGAGAGCGACATCGTGACCGCCTTCAACGACAAGGAGTGGCTCGCCGTGGGCCCGAAGACGGGCACGATCATCGTCGCGTGGCAGAAGGAGCCCGCGCAGGACATGCTGCGCGACGTCGAGATGCGGACCGGCCTCGACGTCGACATCGGGGACATCGTCGTCTCCCGGTCGACGGACGGCGGCGCGACATGGTCCAAGCCCGCGCTCGCAAGCCGCGGGCGGCACAACAACGGGACGCAGGTCGCGTTCACGCCGGACGGTCGCGCGCACCTCCTCTGGGTTAATTACGAGACGTCCACGCTCGACCACGTCGTGTCCTCGGACGACGGGGCCACGTGGTCCGCGCCGCGCGCCGCCGCGGACGTCAAGATCGCCCCGCCGCTCCCCCGCTACGCGCGCATGCACACGCTGCCCGCCCTCGTCGCCGATCCGGAGCAAAACGTCCTCCACGCGGTGTGGCACGATTTCCGCCATGGCGACGTGGACGTTCTCGCGGCCACGAGCCTCGACGGCGGGGCGACGTGGGCCGCCCCTCGCCGCGTGAACGACGATGCCGTCGGGAACGGCGTCCATCAGCTCTACCCGTGGGCCGCCGTCGATCCGGCGGGCGCGCTCCACGTGGCCTTCTACGACATGCGCGAGGACCCCTCGAAGCCGCGATTCAGGTTCTTCCATGCCTCGTCGGCGATCCCAGGCGGCCCCTTCGGCGCGAACCGGCCGGTCTCCCTCGAGCCTTTCACGGCCTTCGCGAAGGCCGGGGTCGGACCGACCGACGTCGACGACGAGCGGCGGAGCTTCGGCGACTACACCGGGCTCGCCGCGAACGACCGCGGCGTCTTCCCGGCGTGGACCGACGGCCGGCACGAAGTTGAGACGATCTACGTCGCCCGGATCCCGCCGTCCTGAGCCGGTGAACGGTTCAAGTCCCGCGGCGTCGATCGCGAGCCATGGCGACCCCGCTCGAGAACACGCCCGGAAATCCATGTGTGGGTTGCGGCCCCGAACATCCGACCGGCCTCCGCCTCGCGTTCGAGCGGGAGGGAGACATCGTGCGGACGCGGTTCGAGGCGACCGCATCCCGTGAGGGCTGGCCCGACCGTCTCCATTCGGGCCTCCTCTATCTTGCGATGCTCGAGACCGCGAACTGGACGCTCTACGGTCTTGGCGGCCGCGTGGGCATCCCGGCCCGCACGAGCGCGCTCGACGCGAAGCGCTGGGTCGCGACCGGGGAAACCCTGATCCTCGCGGGGCGCGCCGTCGCGCCGCGCGAACGCGAGGCGGCCATCCTCGTCGAAGCCAAGGACGCGACCGGCGCGTCCGTGGCCTCGCTCTCGCGGGAATACGACCTGCCAAGCCGCGCGGAGTTCCTGAGACGCATGGGTTACGAGCGGATGCCCGCAGGGTTCGAGGACGCGCTGCCTCCGTGAGTTGTCCCGCACGCGCGCGCCGCGGAGGGCAAAACGCTTGAGCAGCCCGCGCGCGTCGCGACACCCATGACGCGCATCATCATCGAACACCACGTCAAGGATTTCGACGCCTGGCTCGCCCACTTCCGCGCGCACGCGCCGACGCGCGAGCGCTTCGGAGGGAAGGGCGGCACGGTCCACCGCAACGAGGACGACCCGAACGACCTCATCCTCGTGCTGCCGTGGGAATCGCCCGAGCGCTTCGATGCGTTCATGCGCGAATCCGACGTGCGTCAGGTCATGCAGCGCGCAGGCGTGGTGGACGAGCCGCGCATCACCGTCGTGTCCGATCCCGTTCCCTGGGACCGATGATGCGGACGCGGACGTTCGAGACGGAGGTCGACCTCGCCGTGGACCCCGACGAGGCGTACGCGTTCTTCTCGGCGCCTCGCAACCTCGCGGACCTCACGCCGCCCGCGCTGAGGTTTCGCTTCATCGTCGAGCCGCCGCCCGCGATCGTCCCGGGCGCGTCGCTGTGGTATCTCCTGAGCATCCGCGGGTTTCCGGTCCTCTGGATGACGCGCATCGTGTCGGTGGATCCGCCGCGCGGCTTCGTCGACCGCCAGATCGTCGGCCCGTACCTGCGCTGGATCCACCGTCACAGCCTCGACCCGATCGCGTACGGCACCCGGGTTCGCGACCGCATCGCGTATGCCCACGCGGGCGGCGCGTTCCTCGAACGCCGACTCGTGCGCCCGGACCTCGAGGCCATCTTCGAATTCAGGCGGACAAAGCTCCTCGAGCGATTCGGACCCGTTGTCCCTTAGGAGCCCGACCGTGCGGCTAGGTCTAAATGGCCCCCGGCGCATGCCTCCCCCGGAGAGGCTCACGTGCAGTCCAGGACGTCGCTCGTTCTCGCCCTGATCGCCCTCGTCGCCACCCCCGCCGCCCTCGGCGCGGACTTCAACGACGACAATTACCACATGTACATCCTCAACGACGTCGATACGGCCACCGTCGACGTCATCATCGTGCCCCCGGTCGCCACGGCGCGCGCCGCGCGGCTCGCGGCGATCGAGAAGAGCATCGACGCCTGGGAGGCCGGCATCGACCACTTCGGCGCCCCCTGGCTCGTCGACGGGCTCGAGATCAACCGGTACACGGCAGGGCTCAACCCGATCCCGCAGGAGGTCCTGGAGGACCCCGAGATCATCGTGGTCGCGGGCGAGCTCGTTCCGTTCGTCCTCTTCGGCATCGGCGCCGGCAGCGACAATCTCGTGTGCGGGGAGATCGAATGGTGGCTCGACCGTCTCCCGCCCATCGTCCCGACCGGGATCCTCACCGTTCCCGACATCTTCCACCAGCACCCGGGTTCGAGCTGGGCGTCGGCCATCATCGACTGCGAGCGCGACACGGAGAACGTGTGCCTGGTCTTGGACATGAACTGGCTCCTCGTCGGAGGCGCGCAGCGCAGCATGTACGACTTGAACGCGCACGAGTTCGGCCACTGCCTCGGACTCGGCCATGTGGGGGACGCGCTGGACTTCAGCGCGAAGAACTACCCCAAGGAGGACATCATGTCCTACCAGGAGAACCCCAACCAGGTCCACTGCGTGAGCAACCTCAACGTCCGGGGCCTCGAGGGCACGTTCGCGAAGCCGCTCGGTCGACCCGCGAGCGAGTGGCTCACCGGCGGTCAATACGTGCACATGGGTCCCGCAGCCTACAGCCAGGCTCCGTGCGCCAATCCCTGAGCTCGAAGAAGGCTCGGACGGGGGGCGCGCCATGCGTCTCCCGCGCGCGAGGCGTCCCCCGCGTCAAGGTCCCGGCTCGCCGTTCTCCAGCACGGCGAGACGCGGGATCGCCCGCGGCCCGCGGGCGGGACGGCCGAGGCGCGGCAACCTCGAATCAGGGTCCCGTCCGCGCGGGCGCGCGCGGGGGGCATCAGAGGGCGTGGGAGGCCCTCGGGGAGGCGTCCCGTCCGCGCGGGCGCGCGCGGGGGGCCCGAGGATCACGCCGACTTCGGGGGCGCCGGCTTCCACGCCGCAAGCTGCGTCGCGAGCGTGAAGCCGACGCTCTCATCCTTGCCCACCGGCACGGGGTCGGGGGCGACGCCCGTCGCCTTCTTGAACTCGACCTTGAAGCCCCATTCGCCCGCGCCGGTCGTGACGTGGTCGCGCGCGGGCTTCGGGTTCGCGAGGTCGACCGTGAGGACGATCGTCCCCGAGTCGGAAACCATCGTGAGCGTGCTGTTGGTCGCGACGCCGGGCGGCGGCGTCACCGTGAGGGCGAGCGTGTCCTTCCCCTGGGCCGCCTTCCACGCGAGCGTGAAGTCGATCTTCGTGAGGTTGTGCGTGGTGACGTTCAGCTTCCCCTCCATCGATTGCCCGAGCTTCACGACGCCCTGGGCTTCCGGTCCCGCCAACGAGGCGATTTCGAGGTTCCCGCCGTCCCCGTCGTCGAGGAGCGCCGCCGCGCGGTCGCGCTCATACACGAAGACGCCGACCATCGCCACGATCAAGACCGCCGCGCCCACGATGCCGATCACAGTGTCGCGATTCATCGCATGAACCTCAAGGGAGGGGACGCCCGGGGCGCCCTCTGAGGGAGGCGAAAGCGCCCCTGGCACTTGAACGGATCGGGCCTCCGCGGCCTGCGTCCCATCCACGACCCTCCGGGCACGCCTTGGGTCCCGGTCGCCCTCCCAACCCCGGTCCGGGTCCGCCCGCGCGCTTTATCACGGGTAAGGACTAGTCGGGCGCATGCGCCGTGCCGCGGCGGTCCTCGGAGTCGCCCTCCTCGCGACAGCCTTCGCGGGGTGCCTCGAGGCCGGGGACGGGCCGCGCGTCATCCCCGCCGCAAAGCGGGTGACGGCAACCGATTTCACGTTCACGGCCTTCGACGGGCGCGACCACAACTTGAGCGACTTCCGCGGGCGCACGGTCATCGTGGATCTGATGAGCCAGTCGTGCGCGACCTGCGAGGGCGAGTCGCGCGCGCTCCAGGCCGCGGCCCGCGCGACCCCCGACGGGGGCGCGTCGCTCGTGCTGCTCCTCTTCGACGCGAGCCCGCGCGACCCGCCCGACTGGATGCGCGACTATGCCGAACGGCACGGGTTTGGCGAGGTATACCTCGGCTACGCGCCCGACGCCGTCACGCGGACGTACGGGGCGGTCGCGCTCGATTGGAACCTCGTCGTCGACTCCGAAGGACGCATCGCGTATCGCGACGAGACGACAACGGACGAGGCGGCGTGGCGCGACCTGCTCGCCACGCTCTAACGGCGCGCGAGCGGGGCGATCGCCTCGACGAGCGCGCGCCGCGCGAGCGACCCGCGGTCGAACGCCTTCGCGACCTCCCGCGCCTTGCGGCCGAGGCGCTCGCGGTAAGCGTCGTTCGCGATAAGCTTCGTCAAATGGTCCGCGAACGCGTCCGGATCGGAGGCGAAGAGGCCCACCCCCGCGCCCTCGACGAGGCGGCGCGCCTCGGAGTCGCCGGGCAGGCCGAGGACGCACACGGGAAGGCCCAGCGCGAGATACTCATAGGTCTTTGCGCCGACGGCGCTCCTGTAGGCGGGATGGTTCGCGAGCGACAGGATGCCGACCCGGCTCCGCTCGAGCGTCGCGCGGACCTCGGCGCGCTCGACGCGTGGCAGAAGTCGCACCGATCCGGCGAGACCGAGGGCCGCAATCTTCGCCTTCACGGGGCCCGACATCGGGAGGTCGTCGCGCCAGCCGAGGAACGCGAAGACCGCGTCGGGCTTCTCCCGCTTCACCCGCGCGTAGGCGTCCACGACCTCGAGCGGCCGGCGGCTCGCGTCGAGGTCCGTGTCCACGAGAATGGCGTCGATGTCCTTCGCGACGTTCGACGGCTCCGCGTCGCCGAACGTGTGGCCGTTCGGAACCACGTGGATCTTCCCGCGCGGGACCCCGTAGCGGGAGACGAGGTCGTCGCCCATGATGTCGCTCACGGGCGTCACGGCGGCGGCCCGCGCGAAGACCTCTCGCTCCATCCGGTCGAGGAGCCTGTATGCGAGCCGATCGCCGTTCGCCGCTCTCAGCCCCTCGACGCTGAGATCGCGCACGTCCGCGACGAACGGCACGCGCGCTCGCGCCGCCGCGCGCGCGGCCTGCCAACCCACCGTGACGGCGGGCGTCGAGGCGACGACGACATCCGGCTTGTGGCGTCGGATCTCGCGGTCCAGTCGCGCGTCGCTCCAGGGGAGGCGCCAGAGGTCGGCCTTGTCGTGGAAGAGGCGAACCACGCGCGCGTCCGCTTCCGCGGGAATCGCGCCCCCGCCCGTCGGCGGATGCGCGATGATGGCGACGTCGGCGCCCTCCTCGCGCCAGGCCCGGAGGAACGCGAGCCCGCGCACGCCGCAGGCGTTCGTCGTCTCCAGGTTGGGCCACACCATCAGGATGCGCACGCGGAGTGCGAGGGGCCGGGCGGAGATGACCTTTTCGGACCCGTCATTCCGTGTGCCTCACGGCCATCGCGGGGGCGAGGGCCGCGGCCCGGCGCGCCGGGCCGCGCGCGGCGAGCGCCGCGAGGCCGAGGACGGCGACGGCGAAGCCGGCGATGATGGGGATCGGCATCTCGAAAGGCCCGCCGCCCGCCTCCTCGCGGATCTCGCGCCACCAGACGCTGTGCGCGACGACGATGCCGACGACGAGACCGGAGAGGAGCCCTCCCAGGGCGACGAGGAGCGATTCCATCATGAATGCCCGCGAGACGTCGCGCTCCTCGAAACCGAGGGCGCGCAGCGTCCCGATCTCTCGTCCTCGCTCGTGCACCGCGCGCGACGCGAGGAATCCGGTCGCCGCGAGGCCGACGAAGAGGCCGAGCGCGAGGAAGGATTCGAGCACGAGGACGAACGCCTGCATGCCGGCGGCCATGCGTCGTCCTTCTTCTTCGAGGCTCGTGAAAACGAGGCCGCGCTCCGCGTAATGCGCAGTGAGGGCCCGCGCGACCGTGCCCGAGTCCGCGCCATCCGCGGTCCGAACGTAGGCGCGCGTCGAGAGCATGAAGCCCTGCTCGCGCACCCAGGAATCGGCGACGAGCACCGCGCCGTCGTACCACGTTTCCCCGAGCCATCCGGCAATCTCGACCTCGCGCGGCGTCCCCCCCGGATCGAGCGTGACGCGGCGCGAGCCGCCGAAGTCCTCGAGCGGCAGGTACGCGTGCAGGATGATCGCGCGACCGTCCGCGACGGCGCGCCAGGCGGCTTCGTCGGTGGCGTAGAGCGGCGAACGATCGACGAGCTCGAAGCGCTGGGTCGCCGCGAAGGCGGCCGTGACGCCCACGAACCGGTCGACGTTCACGCCGTCGTCGTTCGCGCCCATGATTGGAATGCCGGTGAGCGACTGGTGGCTCGCCACGATCACGAACGCCTCGACGTCGCGCGCGACCGCGGCGGGCGGGTTCGCTTCCGGGATCAGCGTGCCTGGCATCGTTTCGCCGACGATGTCGTAGCCGCCCTGGTCGGCCATGATCGTGCCGCCGAACAGGAGGAAGAGCGTGCCCATCACGGTCACGACGAGGGTGACGAGCGCGATCATGCTCATCGTGAGGCCGGCGGAGCCGCGCTTCGCGACAAGGTAGCGCAGCGCGATGAACGACGCGCGACGGCGTTTACCCCGGCTCACGAGGCGCGCGAGGGATTCGAGCGGGCGACGCGAGACGACCGCCGTCGCCGCGAGACCCACGGCAAGGATCGCCCCGCGCAGCATCGTGACCATCGGGTCGAGCATCCCGCGGCCGGTCCAATCGTCGAAGGAGTAGAGCGACTGGAGGGTCCACGCCATGCCCGCGAGCGCAACGGCAAGCCCCAGCCATCCGAGGCGGAACGCGGACAGTCCGAGCGCCGCGGCGAACGCGAGGAGCGGTACGCCCGCGAGGTGCCAGGGATCCGAGAGGGCCATCGCCGCGCCGGGAAGCGCGAGGGCGATCGCGCCCGCGAGGCCAGACCGGCGCCGCGCGCGAGGATCTTCCGGGATGCCGCGGATCGCGCGCGCGGGATCGAGGCGCGCAAAGCGGAGGCTCGCGACGCCGATCGTGACCAGCGGAATGAGCGTGCCCACCACGAACGCGAGCCCGAGCGTCGTCGGGGCGATCGAGAGGACGAGCCGCGGCGCGCCCTCGCTCTCGAATGCGGCCGTGAGGCCCGCGAGCAGGCCCGCGACGAGCGCGACGCCCACCGCGAGGCCCACGAGGGCCGCGGCACCCGCGTAGATGGCGCCTTCGAGCGTCATCGCGAGCGAGACGTTGCCGCGCGTGAGGCCGAGCGCGCGGCCGATCCCGAGCTCCGCGCGTCGCGACTCCACGAGGGCGCTGAAGAGCGCGAAGGCCAGGAGGATGCCCGCGACCAATGTGAAGCCGCCCATGACGAGGAGGAATCCCGCGATGCCTGTTCCGGCCATCTCCGCGCGCTCGAGCGAGTCGAGCTTCGCGGCCGAAGCGCGGAAGTTCGCGTGCTTCTTCTCGAGCGCCGTTTCCAGGGCGATCGCGGCCCGCGCGGGATCGACGGGCGCCCGCGCGAGCACGTGCGTCACGACGTCGTCCGACTGGACGGCGGCCTGCAGGTCCGCAAGCGGCACGAGGGCGACAGGCGGGCCCGGCGGTCCCACGCGGCCGCCATCCTCCGCGATGCCGCTCACCGTCGCGTCGAGGACGAGCGAACGGGAGAACAGGTCGGAGGGGATGTAGGCGACGGCTCGTCCCCCGATGTACGGCGTGGGGTTCGTCGCCGTCACGGTGATCACCCACGTCCCGGGCGCGATGTCGCCCGCGATCACAAGTTCCGTCTGCGACGCGGCGCTCGCGTTCGCGTGCACGCGCCCCGACGGGTCCCGGGCGCTGATCGTCACCGTCGTCCCCGGCGCCCCGGTCCACCCGACGCCCACGGCGAGGAGCACGGCGTCCTTCCGGACCTCAACCATGTGTTGCGCGCCGAGGCTCTGCGGGAGGCCCGCGACGCCGGTGAGGTTCTCGCGATCGACGCGGGGTTCGAAGTCGTAGCCCGGAGGCGCGGCGTAGAATCGGAGTTTCGAACCGTGCGTTGCGCCGAGGCGCTTCGCGAGCGTCTCGGAAAGCACGACCTGCCCCGCTCGCGGCTCCGCGACGGCGCGGCCTTCGCGGTCCACGAGCGGTCCGAGGGCCCGCGCTTCCCCCGCCTCGGCCCCGCGGATCATCGCCGTCCCTTCGGCGAGCCCCGCGGCGGGATGCGCCGCGATCGCGCGGGTCGCGAGCGACGGCGCGCCCGCGAAGCCGTAACGGGCGAGCGCCGGATCCGAGAGCGCCTCCGCGACCGCATCGCGACCCGCCGGAGCCCAGCCCTCGGCCACGATGTCGACCGGTCCGTACACGGATTCCGTCGCGCGCTTGAGCGAGGCGGTCATGCTCTCGCCCATGCCGAGGCCGCCCACGAGGACGACCGTGACGACGACGAGACCAAGAACCGCGCGCGCTGTCTGCTTGCGGTGGCCGAGCGCGTATCGCCGCGCGAGCCGCCCGAGCATCGGCAGCTTGCGGAGGCCTTTCAAGCGCGAACGGCCCCCGCGGCGAGGACGCGGCCGGCCTCCATGCGGACGATGCGCGACGCGCGCGACGCCACCTGGGAATCGTGTGTCACGATCACGAACGTCTGCCGATGCTCACGGTTCGCGGCCGAGAAGAGGTCGAGCACGTCCTTCGCGCGCGATGTGTCGAGGTTTCCCGTCGGCTCGTCCGCGAACACGACCGCGGGCCGCGGCACGAGCGCGCGCGCGATCGCGACCCGCTGCTGCTCGCCGCCCGAGAGGTCCATCGGGAGGCGGTGCTCCTTCCCCCCGAGCCCGAGCCGCGCGAGCTCCGCGCGCGCCGCGCGCCGCGCGTCGGCCTCCTTGTCGCCGCGCGTGATGAGCGGCAGCGCCACGTTCTCCTCCGCCGTGAGCACCGGGATGAGGTTGTAGGCCTGGAACACGAACCCCGCCGTCCGAGCGCGGTGACGCGTCACCTCCGGCTCCTTGAGCCGCGCGATCTCGCGCCCATCCAGATGGATCTCACCGGCCGTCGGCCGGTCGAGACCCGAGAGGCAGTTGAGGAGCGTCGTCTTCCCGCACCCCGACGGGCCCATGATCGCGACCATCTCCCCGCGCCGCACATCCAGGTCCACGCCGTCGAGCGCCGCCTGCGCGAGGTCCCCGGCGCCATACACGCGCTTCACGCCGCGGGCGCTCACCACGAGGTCCGAACCGGCCATGCGCTGGCCCGATCCCATCCAGGGGGCATGAAGCTGTCCGGGCCCGCGCCTCGCGCGGCGAGGGTATTTGAAGGAGGGCCCGCCATCGGGACGCGTTCGCGTGGTGATGATGCCGAACGACGTCGCCGAGGGGCCACTAACTCCCCGTTGAGGACGACTGTGCGCTCTGAGCGCGAACCGCTTTTCATCGGTCCACTCCGTGGCGCGCCTCCCATCGGGATCCGCGCGCGCCCTTTCTTGTCATACTTGCTGGTCGCGCGCGGATCCCGAGCGCGCCACTGCGTGCCAGGGAGGGGGTTTCGCACCCCCTCCCTGGACCCTCCCCGCGGCAGGGGGGCTCGCGCCGCCCCCCTGCACCCCCCGCGCGGTTGGCTCTCTTGCGCGGTCGGCTGGTCCGTTGACGTTGCGGGCGCGCGGATTCCGAGCGCGATCGACGAAACCGTGTGGTCGTCTCCGCGGGTTATGTGCCGGAATTATGTGCCACCGAAAGTAGGTTTATGTGCCATCATGGCGTCTGGATGAGGGCCATGGCGGCGCCGCGCGCGGGGAAACGGGGGGGCCGGCCCGCGACCGGAAGGGTTGGGACGACGTTCGGGGCGTTCGTGACGGACGAGGAGACCGTGTGGCGGCCCGTCCGCGATGCCTTCGAGCCGACCTACACCACCACCGCGGAGATCCTCGACGGGCTTCGCGCGATCGAACGCGCGGATCACGAACTCGCCACGAGCCTGCCCGGCGACAACGGCGTCCTCGCGCGCATCCGCCGCGCCACGCTCCAACGCAACGCCTTCGCGACCGCGAGCATCGAGGGGAATCCGCTCACGCTCGCCGAGGTCGAAAGCCTCCTCGCCGCGCCGGCGACGCCCGGCGGCGCCGCGAGCGCCGACGAACTGGAGATCCTCAACTACGCCGCGTTCATGACGTCGCCCGCCGCCGAGCGGGCCCCGCGCCGGACCGCCGACGTCGCGGAGGTGCACGCGAGATTTTTTGACGGCGTCTTCCGCGACGCGGGGCAGTTCAAGAAAGACACGAATTTCATCGGAAGTCGAAGCGACCGACGCGTCGTCTACGTGCCCGCGGCGGCGGAGCGCGTGAAACCCGAGCTTCAGAACGCGCTCGACTGGCTGCACGACGCGACGACGCATCCGCCCCTCGCGCGCGCGTTCCTCTTCCATCACGAGTTCGAGAGCATCCACCCGTTCCGCGACGGCAACGGCCGCGCCGGGCGCGCCCTCACGCCGATGATCCTCGCCGCGTTCGGGTACCCCGGCGTCGCGTACGCGCCGCTCGATTACCGGATCTACGGCGAGCGGAAGGACTACTTTGCGAATCTCGCCGCGGTCGAGAGGAACGGGTTCGAGGACTACACGCCGTGGCTCGCCTACATGACCCGGACGACGCGCGCCGCGTACGAGGATGCCGTCACGCTCGCGCGATTCCACGGCGCGCTGCCTCCGGACCTCCCCGCGCGGCAACGGAGCGTCGCGGACTGGTTCGCGCAGCTCGCGCGCGCGAGCCCGGAGCGGCGCGTCAAGTTCGCCGACGTGCACCGCGCCTTTCCGGACGTGCCGGCCCGCACGCTCAAACGCGACCTCTCGGCGCTGCGCGATGGCGGGGTCCTTGACGCGCAGGGGGAACGGCGCGGCACGTCGTATCGGCTGAAGTCCTCGCAAGGGTGACCCCCGCGCGACCGCGGACCTCAGGCCGGCGGGCGAGGAGGCCCACGAGGCCGCGACGGCGCTCAACGATGGGCCGCTCACTTCCGCGCCGAAGCGGCCACAAGCCTCATCCCCGGCGCGGAGCCGAGAGCGGTTCATGCCGAACGTCGTCGACATCCTGAAAGAGGCCTATTCCGACGAGATCGAGACCGTCGCCAACTATCTCGCCCTCTCCATCGCGATGGACGGCGTCCGGGCGGAAGAGGTGAAGGAGAAGCTCGAGAAGGACGTGCCCGAGGAGCTGAACCATGCGAAGCTGATCGCGAGCCGCCTGAAGGACCTCGGCCACATGCCTCCGGGGAGCCTCGACCTGGACTTCCACCAG
Organism: Candidatus Thermoplasmatota archaeon; assembly: GCA_035540375.1. Lineage (NCBI taxonomy): Archaea > Methanobacteriati > Thermoplasmatota > Thermoplasmatota archaeon. Next base: position 53,489 of record DATLGO010000031.1, on the reverse strand, counting down.
AACCACCTGCAGGTTCCGCGGGAATCGACCGACGTCATGAGCGTCGTGCGCGGCGTCCTCGAAGCCGAGGGGGAGGCCATCCGCACCTACCGCCGGCTCATCGAAGCCGCCTCTGAGGACGAAGACCACGTGACGGAGGACCTCGGGATCCAGATCCTCGCGGACGAGGAGCGACACCGCACGCTCTTCCGCGGCTACCTCAAGGAACTCGAGCAGGAGGCGCCCGCGAAGCCCCCCGCCGAGGCCCCCGCGAGGCGATGACGTGACGAGCGTGATGGCCTGGCAGGAGACGGCGGAGGCGAGGAAGCTCGACGCTGCGATGCGGCAATGCATCGAGAACTGCATGAACTGCGCCAGCATCTGCCTGGAGACGCTCGCCTACGTCACGGCGAAAGGCGGCGACCTCGCGTCGCCTGAACGTCTCCGCGCGCTCGCCGACTGCGCGGAGATGTGCCGCACGAGCGCGGATTTCATGCTGCGCGGATCGCCCATCCACGGCGAGGTGTGCGGCGCGTGCGCCGCGGCGTGCGAGGCGTGCGAGGACGCGTGCCGCGAGATGGAGTCCGACCCGCAGCTCGCCGCCTGCGCTGAGGCGTGTTCAGCGTGCGGCGAAACCTGCCGCGCGATGGCGAACGGCTGATCACGGCGGGGCAAGCGTGGCGAGCCACGCGTGCGCGCCCTCCCCTTCGTGGAGGAGGGTCGCGAAACGCGCCCGGTCGAGCCGCTCAACGCGCCAGCCCGCGAACGCTTCGCGGATCTCGCTTTCAGCGACGCGCCGCGGGCCGCCCCACGCGGGTTCGCGCTCGCTGAAGACCAGCATGTGGTAGCGCCCGCCCGCCGCGAGCGCGCGGGCGAGGCTCGCGACGTAGCGCAGACGCTCGGCGTCGTCGAAGACGTGGAAGACGCCCGAATCCGTGAGCGTGTCGAAGCGGCGGCCGAGTGTCTCGAGCGCGAGCGCGTCATCGACGACGAACGTGGCTTCGACGCCGCGCGCCTCCGCTTTCGCGCGCGCGGCCTCGATGGCCCTCGGCACCGCGTCGAGGCCCCACGTCTCGTGTCCGCGGCTCGCGAACAAGAGCGCGTTCTCGCCCGTTCCGCACCCCACGTCGAGCACGCTTCCCCGGATGGCCCCCTCCTCGGCGAGTCGGACGAACGCGGGTTGCGGCCGTCCGATGTCCCACGGCGGCGTGCCGTCGTAGGCGCCCTCGAAGCGGTTCACGCTTCGGGGGAGGACGCCGGCGTGGAAGTCGTTTGCGCCGCCCGCGCATCCGCGACCCGCCTCAGGCGTGCGCGCGCGAGCGCGAGGCCGAGGCCCGCAAGGGCGGTCGCCGCCGCGAAGACGAGCCACGTGGCGCGCCACCCGAGGGCGTCGCGGCCGAGGCCGGCGAGGAAGAGCGCCGAGCCCACGGAGGCCGCGAAGAGGAATCCCCACGTTCCCTGGTAGGCGCCGCGCGACCCCGGGGGCGCGAGCGCGGCGACGGCCACGGGAAGCGCCGCGCTGAAGAACACCTCGGCGAGGGTGAACACGACGACGGCGACGAGCATCGCGAGCGCGCCGTCCGCGAAGGCGAGCGCCGCGTAGGCGGCGACGGCGAAGGCCGCGGCGACCGGCAGGAACCGGAACGGTCCTCGCGACTCCACGCGGGCGTTCGCGGGCAGGGCGAGGCCCGCGAGCACGATGCCGCTCGCGCTCAGGACGAGGCCGATGGTCGCCTCCGACAGGCCGAGGTCGGACCCGTAGATCGGCACGACGAGCGAGACGAGCCCGATGCCGAGGGGGAAGAGGAACACGAGAAGCGCAAACAGCGCGAAGGCGGGGTCGCGGGGCGCGCGCAGCATCTCGGCGAGGACCGATCCCCGGGATCCTTCAGGTTCGCGCGGAAGCGGCCCGCGGAACGCAAGGGCGACGACGAGGGCGACGAGGAGGAAGACGCCGGAGCTTCCGGCCGCGAGCAGCTCGTAGCCAGCGCTTGCGAGGAAACCCGCGGGGGCGACGCCGAGCGTGTAGCCGAGCGCGAGCGCCGTGAAGACGAGAGCCATCGCGCTCTGACGTCGGGCGACGGGCGCGAGGTCGATGAGGAGCGCCATCGAGGAGGGGAACCACGGGCCTTGCGCGATGCCGATGGCCGCGCTCCAGAGGAAGAGCCCGCGCGCATCCTCCACGAGCAGGAACGCGGGCATGAGCGCGGCGCTCGCGAGGACGCTCGCGATGAGCATCGGTTTGCGACCGATCCGGTCGGAAAGCGCCCCCGTGAACGGTCCCACGGCGCCACGGACGACGTTTTCGACGAGAAAGGCGAGGCCCACCGTCGGGACCGGAATTTCGAGGACGCGGACGAAGTAGATGCCGAGGAAGGTGAGCGCCCCGAGCCGAGCCGCGATGAAAAGGAACGTGGAAAGCGCAAGGAGCGGGATGCGCCGGTCAAGGCCCGCGAGGCCGGCGCGGTACGGCGCGGCGACGCGCGCGAGGAAACCTGGAGGCTCGGCCACGGGGCGGCGAGACGCCGTCACGGCTCATGGAGTTTGCCTGTCCGGGCGAGGGCGCTGAAGAGGGCGGCTTGAGCGCGCACGAAGTCGGGCGAGTCGCTCCAGAGGACGATGTCGCCCTCGGCGTTCAGCCGGCGGGACGGATCGATCATGGCCCAGACAAGGACCTCGCGATCGTCGACGACGAGGCCGTTCACGCTCGTATGGGCCTCGACGATGCGACAGTCCACGCGGGGGTCGCGCGGATCTTTGCCCTCGGGACCGGGGGACGTGAGGACCATGACGCGCGCGCCGCTGTCGGCTGCTCCGGCGACGAGCCCCGACCCTCCGAAGGCATCGACCATGCGCCATCCGGTCGGGTCGACGCTCACGACCAGCACGGAGGACCGGGCGCTTCGGACGAGTCGTTCCCACGCGGCGGCCGCGGCGGGACGGCCATGGATCATGCGGAACGAGCGACCGCCCTGGGCGGTCTCGGCCTGGGATTCGAGGCGCGCGAGAACGTCGGTGATCTCGTCCCGCGTCCGCTCGATGGTGGAGAGGCGCTCGCGGGCCCGGCCGAGCAGGCCCTCGAAGAGTCGCTCCGGGGGGATGGCGAGGAAACGGATCGGTCGATCGAGCGTCGAAGTCACGATCTCCCGATCGACGAGATCCTTCAGGATGCGGTACGTCTCGCCCCGGCCGAGGCTCAGATCGCGCGCGATCTCGCCGGCTTTGGCCCCGCCCGTTGTGTGGAGATGGACGTAGATGCGGCCGGCCGCGCCGTCGAGACCGACCTCGGCGAGCCGTTCGTACAGGTCGTCCATCCGCGGGGTGTCCGCGCGACGAGGGTCCGTCGCCACGGGGTGGGTTCTTTCCTCCCGGCCTATCCGCGTTGCGGAGATCCCGCTGGCCGCACCCTTGAACGGGCGTGTTCGGATTGACGGGTCCACCCGGCCGGACGAGTTGTCCGTCTCCCCGGACAGACACACGCTTGTATGCGAGGGGCGACAGACAGGGAAGCGGACGCCCGGAACCGGGCACGGAGCGGAACCCCCCCATGCAATCACCCCCCCAAGACGGATGGCTGGTTTCGGGCGCCCCCCTTTCCCGATGGAGAGGATCGCCGTGACGGACGACGCGTCCGACCCCATCCGCCGTCAGCGGGTCCTGGTCGTCGACGACGAGGTGGACATCGGCGATTCGCTCCGCGATCTGCTCGAGGCCGAGCTCGAGATCGACGTGGTGGTGGCAACGTCGGGTCCCGACGCGCTCACGCTCCTCGAAAAGGAGGCCGTCGATCTCATCATCACGGACTACCGGATGCCGGGGATGACAGGACTCGAGTTCCTCGCCGCCGCCCAGAAGATCGCCCCCGGGAGCGCCCGGATGCTCATCACGGCCTATCCCGACCTCGACATCGCGCTCAAGGCCATCAACCTCGAAGGCGTGCACAACTTCCTCGTCAAACCGTTCGATCCTGACGTCGTTGTCGAGAACGTCTTCTCGATCCTCCGGGCGCGCCGCGCCGACGAGCTTCGGGCGCGGGCATTCGCCAGGAGCCTCGACGCCATGCGTCACGAGCTCGGGCGGAGGACCTGACATGACCATCGGTTCACCCAGAAGGACGCCTCTCGGCGTGATTCGCGATCCATGGAAACAGGCCCTCGCCACCCTCTCCGACGCGCCCGGCATCCAGGGCGCGCTCCTCGTCACGCGCGACGGTCTTTGCGTCATCAACGAATGTCCGAAGATCTCCCGACCCGGGACCATGAGCGCGCTCGCGGCCGCCGTCATGGCTGCCGGCGAAACGATGGTGGGCGAGCTCGGGGGCCGCTCCCCCGTGATCCTCCGACTGGAGGCCGAGGGGGTGAGCCTGATCGCCGTCGCGGCCGCCACCGATCTCATGCTCGTCGCCGTGGCTGAGCCGAACGCGGACCTCAAACAGACCTTTGCGCACGTGCGGAAGGCGATCGAGCACTCGAAGGAAAACGGAGGCTGAAGTGTGTCCTCCGCCTCCACGCTCATCGGCGTCCCCGCCGTCGACCGGCGGATGGCGCCGGTTCCCAAGGGCTCGTCGGTGGTCTTCGTCAATGATCCGGGCGTCGACGCGACGCCGTTCCTCTACCAGGCCGCGCGCGAGCACGTCGCCCGCGGAGGACCCGTGGTTTTCGTCGGCCTTGACCGCCCGCCGAACGCGGTCGCGATGCGTCTGCGCGCCTTCGGCCTCGACGCCAGAGCCCCGAAGCTCGTCATCGTGGACGGCTACTCGTCGGGACTCGGCCTCGATTTCGGAGCCCGTCATGTGATACCCGATCCGTACGACCCTGCGTCGCTCGCGATGGAGATCGAACGCCTATCGACCCTCTATCCGAACGCGTTCCTTGCCGTCGATTCCCTGTCCACGCTCGTGGATCGCGCGGCGGATCCCGAGCGGGCCGCGCGCGACCTGCCCCGCATCGTCGCCGCGTTCAGGCGATTCCCCGTGTCCGCGACCGTTGTGACCGCGTGGCCCTACGAAGGAGGGACCGCGCCGTTCACCTCGGCCTTCGACGGCGTCGTCCAGGTGAGCGGCCTCCAGGGTCGCCGCGCGACGACGGGGCACGCCTTCCGGGTCGAGCGCGCGGGCTGGCGCGCAAACGGCTCGGACGAAGCCGTCGCTTTCGTCGTCCGCGAGCCGGAAGGAGTCCTGGAATACATCCCCAAGATTCTGGTGACGGGTCCCTTCCACGCCGGCAAGAGCACGTTCGTGAACGCGGTGAGCGACACCTCGATCAGCGTCAATCGGCTCGATACGACCGTGGCCCTCGATCATGGGACGGTCACGATGGACGGTTTCACCACCGAGGTGTTCGGCACGCCCGGTCAAGCGCGGTTCGATCCGCTCCTCGGCATGCTCGCGGGCCAGGCGATGGGGGTCGTACTCGTCGTCGAGAGCAGCCGCCACTATTCGTTGAAGCGCGCCCGCGCCATGCTCGAGGAATCGGGGACCCAGCATCTTCCCATCGTGGTGGCCGCGAACCGGCAGGATCCCTCGAACGCCCTTTCGCCCGAGGAGATCGCCCGGGAGCTCGCCCTCGGCGACGACGTCCCCGTGGTCCCCATCGACGTGAGCGACCCAATCGCCTGCCGCGCGCTCTTGCGCCGGCTCTTCCGGAACGTCCGGGGGGTGGTCACGTGAAGATCCTGACGGGCGTCCGGCGACTCGACGATCTGCTCGGAGGGGGCCTCCCCGAAGGATCCTTCGCGCTGGTGTACGGGCCGCCCTTCGCGGGGAAGGAGGTGCTTGCGCGCCGTTTCCTCGCACAAAGCATCGCGCGCGGAGACGCCGCCCTCGGGATCGTCACGAACGCAACGGCCTCCGAGTTCCACAAGGATCTCGCCCGCTCCGCGGGAAATCTCGCGGTGCCAATCGCGTCGGGGCTTCTTCACACGATCGACGCCTACAGCCGGGTGATCGGATTCGAGGAGGACCCCCGGCTCGGGACCGAACTCGTCGACGGGCTCGCAAGCCTCAACGACCTGGGCGTTGCGCTCGGCAAAGTTCATCGCGAGATCACGAAGAACGCATCGCGGCACGCGCTCGTCCTCGACTCGGTGTCGACCCTTGCGATCCAGACGAGTCCCCAGGCCACGTTCCGCTTCCTCCAGGTCTTCATCGGGATGGCGCGACGCGCCGGGGCGACGGGAATGCTCCTTGTCGACCACGGGATGCACGCGGACGCCGACGTGCAGGCCTTCAAGCACCTCTGTCATGGCATCATCGAAGTGAAGCGCGACGGCGACCGCCACCTCCTGCGGGTCGAGGGGCTGGGCGCGCCGCCCGAGATCGGTTGGACGGAGTACCGCTTCGACGAAGCGAACGTCGAAATCACGGGCTCGTTCTCCGGAGGACGCATCCGATGACGGACGGGGGGGCCGTCGAGACGGTGGGGACGCTCCTGCTCGTCGCGATCACGGTGGCCGCGGCCGCAGTCTTCGGGGCTTTCCTCCATGCGAGGCTCGTCGTCGAGACTCCGCCTCACGCCGACGTCTCCACCGGCATCGCGCGCGGCCCCGACGCGGTCTGGAACACCGCCGACGACCAACTGAGGATAACGCACGGCGGAGGAGAACGCCTCCCCGCATCGCGGGTCGTCGTGGTCTACGCCGTCGACGGTCTGACGACGCGACTCACGGGAAGCGCTCTCGGCTCCGCCTTTTCCGACGGAAGCCTCACGGCGGGCGAAACGTGGACCCGGACGCTGCGGCTCGCGCCGGGTGCCCGGGTTTCGATACAGGTATCCGCGACGTCGGAGGACGGCACGTCCCGCCTCCTCGCGAATGCGATCTACACGGTGGGCTAAAGCATGGGCGACAAGGGTGTTTCCAACGTCATCGGCGCGATTCTCGTCCTCGCGATCGTGGCCGCCGCGTTCGCCGCCGCTCGCGTGACCGTGCTTCCAGCCCTGGAGCGGGATCGCGAGATCGAGAGGATCGCCACGCTCGAGGAGCGCCTTGCGAAGCTTGCCGCGAGCGCGCGCACGACGGATCCCGCCCAGGGCGCGCAGGCCTTCCTGATCCCTGTCGGGCGCGGGGACGAGTTCCTCGGGACCTCGGGGCTACCCCCCACCGTCTCCTTCGAAGCCACGGGACCCGCGCTCACGGTGTCGTCGCCGCGGATGCGCATCTGGTCCGACGGGGCAAGCGCCGCGGGCGCGAGCGAATCGTGGTCGCCCCTCACCAGTCGGATCAACATCACCAACCTCGCCGCCGTCGACGACTTGAGGCTCAAGATCACGTCGACGCTTTCCCAGGCCAATCACCTCGACGCCGTCGACCTCACGCTCCGGAACCGGACGGGCGCCTTCGCGGGCGATTTCCGCTTCCGGGTTTCGGCCCCGGGCGGCTCGCAGGCCTCCGAGCTGACCGCCGCCGTGAGGACCGAGTCGGGAACGACGATCTTCTTCCAGGGAATCCACTCCATGACCTCCCCCATCGCGCCTCCGTTCTGGGTCGACGTCCTCACGCCGACCTGGCGATTCGACCGCGTGATCGCCGATGCCGAGAAGCCGGTCTCGCTTTCTATCGAAACGTTCAACGCGCAGCCGCTCTCGTCGTTCATCACGGCCGAATACGCAATGCGTTCGCGAGAGGCGGCCCCCGACGGAACGCTCGTCACCACGGGCGGCGGCACCGTCCGGGAGCCTTACGCGTGGAGGTCCGCGGGCGGCGCGCTCTCCATCGCGGCGGCAAACAACCGGTATCCCGACCAGAAGCTCGTCGTCGAGCACGGCGCCCTCCTCCTTGATCAAGGCGGAGCCTTCGTCTTCCGGGTCCCTCCGGACTTTGGGGTCGCGCGCATCAACGACGTCACCGTGGTTTCTCTCGACGGCGCCCGTCTCCAGGGAGCAACCCTCCAAGCGACTTCGACGGGCGCCGCCGTCGCCACGCTTACGCCGACGAAGATCTTGCGGGTTGAGGGGCGCGCGCCGGAGGCCACCCTCGTCATCGAGACGCGGGCGCCCGCGGCTTGGGCGGGGATCGTCCACGACGCCTTCGGTCGGGCGGGTCTCGTTTCGCCGAAGGATTACATGGTTACGACGGGAAGCGCTTCCATCCAGGTCCGGATTCTCGGGACCTCGCCGTCCTCGGCATCGGAAGATGTCCACGTTGCGATCAAGGAGGTGAGCCTCGATGTCGCGATCGTGGCTTGATGCCCTCCGGGGCCTTCGCAACGGCGCGACCGCGCCGACGCCCCTTGACCGCCAGCTGCTCCGCGGCCGCGCGGCCTATGCGGCGCTGGGCCTCGCGCCGGACCGACCCGTGACCCCGGTTCGCGAGGTCGCGGCGCCCTTCGAGATCCTCGATCCCGGAACCGGCGGTCTCGCCTTTCCGCGCATCCTCCGCGACGGCGCATCGGGAACGAACCTTTACGAAGTCGTGGAGCCCGTCCTCGCGGGTCCCGAGCGCGAGGCTTGCGCTTTCCTGCGCGAGACGCTCGTCAAGACCTTGCCGGTCGAAGCGGCTGATTCGTCCGACCGCGAGGCGAGACTTCTTGCGGCGGCGGATCAGGCGATCGTGGATCATTCCGTCCTCCTCGATCCCGTCGGCCGCGAACGCGTCCGATACGCGCTTGCGCGCGATCTCCTCGGCTACGGCCCGATGGACGTCGTCATGCGCGACCCGCTCATCGAGGACATCTCTTGCGACGGCCCCGGAATCCCCCTTTACGTCTTTCATCGTCGATTCGAATCGATGCGAACAACCGTCGTGTTCGACGACGAGATCGAACTCGACCGCTATGTGATGAGGCTCGGCCAGCGGGCGGGCAAGCAGATCAGCATCGCGGATCCGATCCTCGATGCGACGCTGCCGGACTCGAGCAGGCTGCAGGCCACGCTCTCGCGCGAGGTGACCACGCGCGGCTCGTCCTTCACGATCCGCAAGTTCCGGAGCGACCCCCTCACGCCTCCGGACCTCATCGCGTATGGGACGCTCGATCCAGATCTCGCGGCCACGCTCTGGCTTGCGATGGAGAGCGGGCGCAACCTCCTCGTCGCGGGCGGCACCGCGAGCGGGAAGACCACGACCCTCAACGCGCTCTGCACCTTCATCCCCCTCCAGAAGAAGATCGTGTCCATCGAGGAAACGCGCGAGATCAATCTTGCGCACGAAAATTGGATCGCGTCGGTGACGAGGACCGGCTTTGCGGGCGAGCTTTCCGGCTCCAAGCTGGCCGGAGCCGTCGACATGTACCGCCTCCTCGAGGCCGCGCTCCGGCAGCGACCCGAATACATCCTCGTGGGAGAGGTCCGCGGCGCGGAGACCTTCACGCTTTTCCAGGCGATGAGCACCGGTCACGCTGTCTACAGCACGATGCACGCCGACAGCGCCGAGGCAGTGGTCCGTCGCCTCGAGAACGAACCGATCAACATCCCTCGCGTGCTGATCCAGCAGGTTGACGGGATCCTCATCCAGGCCTCCTTGCGGGTTGACGGAAAGCTCGTTCGACGAGTCGTCGAGCTCACGGAGATCGCGGGCCTCGACAACCGCACGGGCGAAATCCTCACGAACACGGCCTTCAGGCGGGACCGGGCCTCGGGCCAAATGCGCTTCCTCGGCAAGAGCCGCATCCTCGAGGAGATCGGCGAGAGCCGCAACCTGGACCGCGAGGCGGTGGAAGCCGAGGCGCGTCGGCGGTCCGAGATCCTCGCCTGGATGGCCCGCCGCGGCATTCGACGATTCGACCACGTGACGCGCATCTTCGCGGCCTACGCCACGGATCCGGAAGGCGTCGCGGAAGCGGCGCGCAAGGACGCGGAGGATTATTCGTGAAGGTGGGCCCCGTCGCGCGCCTGGCGTATCGGGCCTTCGGAAGGCTCGCCCGGCGGCACCCGTCCCTCGCGAGGCTCGAACGCGACGTGGCACGGGCCCATCTTCCCCTGCGCGCCGACCTTTTTCTCGTCGTCGGGTACGGCGCGTCGACCGCAACGGGCGTTTTCATGGCGATCCTTGCGACCGCGACGGCGACCGCGGTCGGGAGCGCGCCCGAGGCCGCCGGGATGCTCGGGCTCGGACTCGGCATCCTCGTAACCCTGCTCGGCGTCGCCGCAGTCCACCGCGTGCCCCGGATCCTCGCCGAGGCGCGGAGCAGGAGCGCCGACGCGGCGCTCCCCGCGGCGCTCGCCTACGTTGCGGCGCTCGCGGGCGCGGGCGTCGTGCCCGAGAGGATCTTTGCCGAGGTCGGGCGCGAGAAAGCGTTCGGCCCCGTCGCCGATGAGTGCGCTCGGATCGCGCGCGACATGCGCGTGCTCGGCCTCGACCTCGTCTCGGCGCTTTCGCGGGCGATCGACCAATCCCCTTCGCCCCGCTTCGCGGACTTCCTCCAGGGCGCTGTTTCCACCCTCGGCGCGGGCGGAAGCCTTCGCGAATACCTGATCTCGAAAAGCGAACAAATCGCCGCGGAGACCCGACTCGAACAGCGCAGCTTCCTCGATCACCTCGGGCTCATCGCCGAATCCTACGTGACGGTCGTCGTGGCGGCCCCGCTCTTCCTCATCATCATGCTCTCGGTCATGGTGTCGTTCGGTTCCGCCGCCTCGGCGTCGCTCACCGACGGCTACCTCCTCGTGCTCGTGGTCGTCCCGCTCATGCAGGCCGCCTTCGCGTTCACGATCCACGCGGTGACGCCGGAGGACGCATGAACGGGTCGGTCCTCCCTGCGGGCCTCAAGATCGCGAAACCCGCTCGCGACGTCGACCTCGCGCGGGTCGTAACGTGGGGGGCTCTTGCGGCGGGCATCCTTCTTGCGGCCGCCGCCATGCCGGCGGCGCTTGGATACATCCCGGGCAGAGCGCTCGATCTCCTCGCGGCCGGCCTCCTCGTCGGGCTCGGCCCCTTCGCGCTTCTCGAGAACGCGCGCCGACGCGAGGTCGAGGAGATCGACGACCGCTTTCCGGACTTTCTTCGCGACCTCGCCGCCTCGAGGAGGGCAGGATTGACCTTGCCCGCGGCGGTGGAGGTCGCGGCCCGCAGCGACCATGGCGCGCTCGGGCACCATATCAGGCGACTTGCCGAGCGCCTCGACTGGAACATCGAGTTCGCCGAGGCCTTCGAACGCTTCAGCATCGAGACCCGGACGCCCGCGGTTCGACGCGCGGCCCGGCTTGTGGCCGAGGCCAGCGCTGCGGGCGGCAACGTGAGCGAAGTCCTCATGATCGCCGCGCGCGACGCACGCGCCAGCCGGCAGATGAGAGTCGAGCGGCGATCGATGATTTCGATGTACGTCGCGATCATCCACATCTCGTTCGTCGTGTTCCTGGGCGTTGTCGCGCTGCTCTACGCGACCCTCGTGCCTGAGCTGGTCCTCGCGACCTCGCAGGCGGCTTCGGCATCGGCCGCGGGCCTCTCGTTCCGCAGCGTGGATCTCGACGACTTCGAGACGTTTTACTACGCGGCCGCGCTCGCCCAGGGTCTCGGAGGCGGTCTGGTCGCGGGCGTCCTCGGCTCCGGCTCCTGGCGAGGCGGGCTCGGACACGCGTGGGTCATGGTCGCCCTCGCGTTCGCCGTGTTCGCAGGGGTGCTCTAAGGATGGCGACGGCGAATCCCGCGGCGGTCCGGTTGAGCGAAGCCGAGCGATGGCTTTCGTGGGTCCGGTTCCCGATCATCGTGGTCAATACCATCGTTTACGGAGTCTCAGGTCCCGCTCGCGAAGCGACGCCGTGGCTCGCCGAGGTCATCATCGTCGCGGCGCTCATCTACGGCATCGTCACGCTCTTCCGCGACCCCTTTCAACGTCTCCGGCCGATCGTCGCCGCATGGGCGACGACCCTTTTCGATTTCGGCTTCATCATGGTATGGATCTACGCGACGGGGGGTTTCCACTCGCCCTTTCAGCACCTGTTTTTCGTCGCGATCGCCTCCGTCGCGCTCCGTTTCAGCCCCGTGGCCACCGTCGTCGGCGCCGCGGCGTACGGGGTGAGCTATCTCGGCCTTCTCGTCGGCATGGGACAGCTTGAACGCAATCTCGTCGAGGCGCTCCTTCGGGTATCCTATTTCGGATTTGTCGCCGCCGTGAGCGCTTTCATCGCGCAACAGTATTTCGACGAAGCCCGCGCGAAGGGCGAGATGCGGGAGGAGATGAGGCTCGTGCAGCGCGCCGAGGAGAAGTTCCGCAGCCTCCTCGAAGCCGCGCCCGACCCGATCGTGATCACCGACGACGGGGGCGCCATCACGCTCGTGAACGCCCAGGCGGAAGGTCTCTTTGGTCAAACGCGAGACCGGCTCCTCGGGGCCCCGATCTCGTCCCTGCTCGCGGCGGATACCACGAACCTCACGGCGCTCACCCCGAAACGGGGTCGGAAGACTGCAGAGGTCGTCGCGCGCGACGCGGCGGGGCAGGCGATTCCGATGGAGGTGACCTCGAGCGCGGTGTCCCTGGGGTCCGACGCGCTCGTCATCCATGTTCTCAGGGACCTCCGCGAGCGCAAGCTGGCCGAGGTCGAAAGACATCGCGCGGTCGAACGCCAGGCCGAGGTCGAGCGGCTGCGCGAAATGGACGCCTTCAGGACGAAGTTCATCAACATGGCGGCGCACGAGCTCGGAACCCCCCTCACGCCCATCCGGATGCAGATCCACATCCTCAAGCGAGCCGACATGACCCGGCTGTCGCCGGAGCAGATCAAGTCCATCCAGGTCCTCGACCGGAACGTCGAGCGCCTTCGCATCCTCACACAGGACGTATTGGACGTCGCCCGTATCCAGGCCGCAAGTCTTGGGCTCGACCGCAAATCCATCGACCTCAACCGCCTCGTCCTCGAGGCCGTCGAGAGCTACGCGGAGGCGGCGCACGTCTCGGGCCTTCACCTCGAGGCTCGGATCCACGGAGCGTGCTCGCTCGAAGCCGATCCAAAGCGGCTCATGCAGGTCCTTTTCAATCTCATCGGCAACGCGATCAAATTCACGCCGCGAGGAGGGCATGTGCAGGTGCGGACCGAGAGGCGGGCCAACGACGTTCTCCTTATGGTCGAGGACGACGGCACGGGTTTGACGCTTGAAGACGCCTCATTGCTGTTCCGCCCATTCTCCCAGGTCGGGGCGATGAAGGACCGCAAGACCGGTTCAGGTCTCGGCCTCTACATCTGCAAGGGCATCGTCGAATCCCACGGCGGGACCATCGCCGTCGCGAGTCCCGGTCCTGGCCGCGGAACCGTGTTCACGGTCAGGATCCCCGTCACGCCGCCCCAGGGTCCGGACGTTCCGACGCCGAAACCGACCACGACGCCGCGGCCGATCGACTCCATCCAAGGGCGCGTGCGGGAGCTGATCTGATGCGTCGGCGCCATGCGCGGTGGTCCAAACGAAGGGTTCTTCTACGTCCGCGAACAAGGACGCCCGAGGGCGCACCGTGACCGATATCTTTGGGCTCGGAAGCGCAGCGCTCGCGTGCCTCACGGCCGCCCTCTACGCTTACATCGGTCGGGTCGTCAGCGAGCGGCCGGCCGAAGGCAACGCGCAAACGGCGATCAGGGCCTTCGCCCTCTGGTGGTTCGCGCTCGCGGTGAGCACGTTCATCGGCGGCGCGCGGACGTTCCTCGTGGTCATGGGCGTCCACGACCTCGTTTTCCACGAAGCTCTCGGCTTCATCGCGATCCTCCCCCTCGTCATGAGCCTCTGGGGGCTCATGTCCTACCTGCTCTTCATCTACACCGGTTCCCTCAAGCCGGCCTGGACGCTCGCCCTGGTCTACTCGGTGATCTACGCTTATTTCGTGTACCTCTTCGTCTGGCTGAACCCCGTGGACGTGCGGATCGGCGCGGGAGCGAGCGCCGTACTCGTGAATACGAACACGCTCGATTCCGCCGCCGTCGCCTTCGTGGTCGCGGTTCTCGTGCTGCCGATCGTCATCGGCGCCATCGCGTATGGAAGCCTCTACTGGAAAACGCAGGAGCCGATCCAGAGGTTCCGCATCGCCACCATCTCTCTCGGTATTCTCGCGTGGTTTCTTTCTCCAGCCTTCGGTTCCGCGGCGGCGCTCCAAAATGCCGCGTGGTGGATCATCTTCACGCGAATCGTCGCGATCGCCATTCCCTTGACGATCCTCGTCGCCCTCCGCCCGCCCCCCTGGCTGCTGCGGCGCCTCGGGGCGGCGCAGTCCGCCTGATCATTCGGGGGCGGCCGGAAGCGGCGCGGCCTTCGGCCTTCCATCCCGGGTCACGAGCGCGACCCCCCCAAGGATGAGGGCTCCGCCCGCGAGAATCCCCGGCGTCAGCGCCTCGCCGAAGAGCGGAATCGCGAGCGCGGCCGCGATGAGAGGCTGCAGGTACACGTAGCTCGCGACGGTCGAGGCGGGCGCGCGTCTGAGGACCCAGTTGTTGAGCCCGTAGGCGAGGATGGTGCTCACGAGCACGACCCAACCCGTCGCGAGGACGACGTCGCGGGGAAGCGCGGCCCAATCGACGGTCGCGAGCGAGGGCGCCGAGACGGCGAGGGTGAAGAGCGCCCCGAAGCCGAACGTGACGCCGACCACGGTGACGGGGCTGTAGCGAGCGAGGACGGGACGCGAGAGCACGAGGTAGAACGAGTACGACAGGGCGTTCACGAGGATGAGCGCGTCCCCAAGAAGGCTCGTCCCGAGGCCGCCGACCGCGCTCGCGCCGAGGAGCACGACGACGCCCGTGAAGCTCACCGCGACGCCGAAACCCCTTCTCGCCGTGAGTTTCTCGTGACCGAGGACGCCCGCGACGAGGAGCGTGAAGGCGGGGATCGTGGCGACGAGCACCGTGGCGGGGATGGCTCCCGTGAGGCTCAAGCCCTGGATGAACAGGACCTGGTTGACGGTGACGCCGAGGAAGGCGAGGCCCGCCATGCGGGCGAGGTCCGCGCGGGGCACGCGCTCGCGGGCGACGAACCAGGCGGCCGCGAGCAGCACGACGGCCGCGCTCGCGACGCGCACGCCCGCGAGGGCGAGCGGCGGGAGCCCCGTGAGCGCGATCTTCCCGGCGATGGCCATGGTCGCGAACGAGAACGACACGGCGAGAAGCGCGGGGACGACGAGGCGGTCGCCGGAGGCCACGGGCCCCCGAGGCGACCCCCGTCCTTAATCCTTCACGTCGTCAGGTGCGCTTCCGCCTGGAGCGCGCCCACGAGCGCGAGGGTGACCCCGTCGGGGCCCTCGACGCGGATGAGGTTCACCCGCAGGCCTCCGTCGTGGAGCGCGATGCGCTCGTTCAGGAGCACGCGACCGCCTCCTCCGAGGGGGATCTCCGATTGAGGCATCGCGCCGCCCGCGTAGGCCTGGCCTTCCACGATGAGCTCCGCGATCGCCATGTGGCCCTCGAGCTTCGAGGGTCCGTTCTCGACCACGATCCGGCCCTCGAGGCCGCGCGCGACCACCAGGCCGTCGAGGATGTCGACGTAAGCCGCTTCGAGGCCGGTCTCGGCGCGCGCCCACGTCGTGTTCGTCGCGCCGCGCGCGAGGGCGCGCCAGCCGCGCGCCTCGACGAGCGGCGACGCGAACATGTCGCCGCGACGCTCGTCCTCGCCGCCGAGCCCCCTGACGCCGGCGTGGACCGCGTGAAGACCGCCGACGTCGACGAGGGCGGCATCGGCCCGCATCCACGGATGGGACGGGCCCGAGCACTCGGGTTCCACGCCCGTGAGCGCCGTCGCGTGGGCGACGCCCACCGAGACGGGAGCACCGAGCACGGGTTCGAGGGCGAGGAGGGTGAGCGTCGCGGTCGAGCGGAAGGCGGCGAAGCCTTCGTATCCCTGGCGCGGCGCCTCGGTGCGCGCGTCGACCCTGAGAAGCGTCGCGCGGGCACCCGCGAGATCGATCTCGAGGCCCGGCACGACGTCCGTGAGCGGGACGCCGTCGAGCGTGAGGTTCAGGAATCGCGTACCTTCGATCGACCACGTGGCGTTCGCGCCGTCCGTGGCGGCGACGAGATTCATCACCGCGCCGTCGGCCTTGAGGCGGCCCAGGACGTCGATGGGCCCGAACACGCTTTGCGCGTTCGCGACGGCGGCGCCGTCCTCGGCGACGGCGCCCGTCACCGCGTTCGCGCCGAGGCCGATCCTCACGCCGGGCAGCGTCATGAGCTCCGTCGCGGAGCCCGACTCCTGACGGCCTTCGCCGCGCTGCGCGACCTCGTGCGACGGCGCGCCGCCGACGAGGGCGACCGAGGCCGCCGCGCTGCTCGCGAGCGGGTCCGGCATCGCGCAGCTCAATCGAACGCACGCGCGCGCGCTTTCCGTTGCGGGAACGTTCGCGCCCTCGACGCTCGCCGCGTTGCACGCGACGACGCTCTTCACGTCGAGGTCGCGCACGCGTGTGAGGAGGAGCAGCGTGATCGAGCCGCCGTGGGCTTCGAGGAGCGGCACCTGCCACGTCACGACGGAGCCGTCGACGACGGCCTCCGGCTCCGCGTCGACGAACTCGAGCTCGGGCGGCAGCGGGTCCCGGACCACGAGGTCGCGGGCGTCCGCGTTTCCGTGGTTCACCACCGTGATCACGTAGCGCAGGAGCTCACCTTCCGTCGCCGAGCCCGGGTTCACGCGCTTGAGGACTTCGACCTCGGGCGCCGCCGCGACGACGGTCTCCACCTCGTTCGACCGCGCCGGCGCGCCTTCGAGGAAGCGCGCCTCCGCGACGTTGACGAGGCGCGTCTCGCCGGAGGGCATCGTCGCGTCGACGGCGGCGAGGATCCAGAACGGAGCGCGGGCGCCGGCCGCAAGCGTGCCGACGAGGCAGCGCACCTCCCGCGTCTCTGCGACGAGGCCGCAGGATTCGCTCGTTTCGACGAGAGACAGATGCCCCGGAAGCGCATCGAGGATCAAGACGTTCGAAGCGGCCGCCGACCCGCGATTCTCGACGCCGATCGTGTAGAACAGCCGGTCCCCGGGGCTCGCGGCGGTCCGGTCCACGGTCTTGGCGACCGCGAGGTCGGGAGCGGCGCGGACGAGAAGCGTCGCGGCGTCGCGCGCCGCCTCCGGTCCCTCCGCTTCGAGAAGCGCGTCGTCCGAGACGCGCGTCGTCCCGTTCGGCATGGGCCACGCGACGCGGACGTCCATGTCCACGAAGCCGCGAGCGCCGGGGTGGAGGTCGCCGAGTCGCCACGTCACGAGGCCGTCGCGGACCTCAGCCCCGGACCCCGCGTCCACGAGCGTCGCGTGCGCCGGAACGACGTCGAGCAGCCGGGCGCCACGCGCGGTGCCGTTTCCGAGGTTGGCCCACGCAAGTCGGAACCGCGCCTCCCCGCCCGCGATCGTTTCGCCGGGTTCGACGGTCGACGCGAGGGACAGCCGTGCCGAGGCGTGGATGCCGATCGAAACGCCGGCGGGCGCGGGGACGTCGGCGTCGAGCGCGCGAACGTTGAACGAAGCGACGACCTCGTGGATGCCGTGCGGAACGATCGCGTCGCCGACGACGCCAACGACGAGCGTGCGGGTTTCGCCCGCATCGAGCCTCCCGACGTCCCAGGCGAGCCTCGCATCCGGCGAGGCATCGGGCCAGCGCGCGGGGCCCTCGACGAGCCCCTCGACGCGCGCATCGGAAGCGGCCGCGTTGCCCACGTTCGTCAGCGTGATCGTGAGCGCGGCCACGTCGCCGGGGCCCATCGCGGGGCGCGAGACCGAGACGGCGAGCGCAAGCACGCCGCGCGAGGCGACGATCGCCTCGACCGAGCCCTCGACCGTGTCGAGCCCCTCGGCGCTGAGCTTCGCGTCGTTCGGGAAGCGCGACTCGCCCGCAGGCACATGCGCGGGCGCCCGGGCCTCGAACCACGCCGCGCCGGACGATCCCGCCGCGAGATCCCTGAGCGTCCAGAGGAGCGCATCGCCCGAGGCGATCCCGCCGGGCGAGATCGCGACGAGCGCGAAACCGGGCGGGACGAGGTCGGCAAGCGTCGCCGAGGCCGCGGTCCCGTTCCCGACGTTGGCCCATGCGAGATTCCAGCGGAACGCGTCGCCCGGCCCGCCGCGCTCCGGCGAGACGTCGACGGCGAGCGCGAGCGCGGCGCCCGCCACCACGGTCGCCCGGGCGGGTCCGGCCGCGGCGGCGGGGGCGTTCGCGGACGCGAGCGCGGCGTGCGCGAGGACGGGATGGGATCCGTGGCGCAGACGTTCGTCGGCGCGAACGTCGAACGTGATGGCCCCGTTCGCGCCGGGCGCGACGTCCCCGATCGGGAATCGGAGCGACGCGGGAGAGACCGGGCCCTCGAAAAGGACCGAGAGCACGGCGTCGCGCAGGACGGCGTCGCCCCCGTTCGACCATGTCGCGCGGAACGCGAGCGCGCCGCCGGGGCCCGTCGCGGGCGCGAGCGCCTCGAAGCCGAGCTCGGCGAGCGGCTCGGCGATCAGGAGGACCTGCGACACGGCGCGGGCAGGCGCGGCCGAGCGCGCGCTCAGGGTGACGGCGTCCTCGTGGAGCGTCCGTCCTTCCGGCGCGGTCGAGGGCGCCCGGACGACGACCATCGTGGCGCCCGAAGCGCCGGGTCCGAGGGTGCCGAGGACCCAGACGAGAACGCCTTCCTCCATTCGACCGCCGTCCCCGACGGAGACGACGACGAACCCGGGCGGAAGGACCTGCTCGAGCCGGGCGTCGGCGACGGTCGCGTTGCCGTCGTTGCGCCAGGCGATCGTCCACGTGATCGCGTCGCCGGGCCGCGCCTCCGCGATCGACGGGGTCGAGGTAACCGCGAGCCCCGCGGTCGCCATCGCGAGGATCGTCGCGGGACCGGCCGCGGTCGCGGGAGCGTTCGCGGCAACGAGACGGCCCGAGGCGACGAGGGTGTGGACGCCGGGCTCGAGCGCCGCATCGACGTCGATGCGGAGCGTGGCGATGCCCGAGGCGCCCGGCTCGAGGTCGCCGACCGACCAGCGCGCGAAACCGCCTTCCATGTCAACGCCGTCCGAGGGTCGCGGAATGCCGGGCCCCTCGAAGGCCGTCTCGAGGACGACGTCGATCGCGCGCGCGGAGCCCGTGTTCGCGTAGCTGAAGGTGAAGATCCCGACTCCTCCGGGTCCGAGCGCGGGGGGCGCCGCGACGAGCGCCAATGCGAGCGCGGGCGCGCGGACGATCGGGGTCGTGACGGCGTTGCTCGCCGCGCCGCCCGCGACGGCGACGTTCTCGACCGCGCCGACGTCGGACGGCAGAGGATCGGCGACGACGACGCTGAGGTCGACCGTGGCCCGCGCGCCGGGCGCGAGGCTCGGGAGCGTCCACCGCACGAGACCCGTCGCGGCGTCGTGGATGCCTCCGTTCGAGGCGGAGACGAAGGACGTGTGCGCCGGCACCGCGTCCGTGAGCGTGGGCGTCCGCGCCCATCCCGAGCCGACGTTCGCGACCTCGAGCGTGTAGGTGATGAGGCCGCCCGGCGCGGCCTCCGCGACGTCGGCCGATTTCGAAACCTCGAGCCGGGGGGCTAGAACCGCGCCGGCCATCCAATCCTTCTGGAGCGGATTCGTGTTGGAGGCGCTCGTGGATGCGAAGAGGCCGGGGCTCGAGCCGGTGAAGAGGGCGCGCTCCCCCGCGCAGACGCCGCGCGCGTAGGTGAACGCGGTCCAAGGCACGGCCATCTCGATCCAATACTGGCCATCGCCCGTCGCGCGCGCA
Source organism: Candidatus Thermoplasmatota archaeon (assembly GCA_035540375.1). Lineage (NCBI taxonomy): Archaea > Methanobacteriati > Thermoplasmatota > Thermoplasmatota archaeon. The sequence continues at coordinate 33,928 of DATLGO010000031.1, read as the reverse complement.
CGCGTGTAAGCGTTCGACGCCTTCGAGGCCGGCGCGGACCAGACGACCTGGCCCGGGGCGACCGCGTTGTCGGCGTCCACGTTCCCCGTGGGAACGTCTTCGCAGGCGTGGTTGTTGTGGACGACGAGGCTTCCCGCGGGGTGCGGGGGGTCGGCGCGCTTCCCGCCGAAGAGATCCACCACGAACTCGCTCATGCCGTCCCCGTCGGCGTCGACGAGGACGTTCCAGTGGTACGCCTTGTACATCTTGGGGTCCTTGCCGGGGCTCGTGGGATCGCCGCCGACCCGGAGCCGAAAGAAGACGTGCGAAGCGTCGGCGTCGCTCCACGCGAGCGAGGGCTCCGGGCCCGGGTTCGCGCCGACCGACGCCACGCCGCTTGCGATGTCGATCGCGGCCGGGTTGACGCCGTGGGCGAGACCGTGCGTCGGATCCTTCGCGCCGAACGCGGCCTCGTGGTCTCGGACGGGAGCGCCCGGAGGGAAAGCGGTCCAACCCACGCGCTCGAAATCGGGCGCGGACGCGTTCGGGATGGGCGCCACGACCGCGGCTCCCGCCGGGGACCCGACGAGGACCATCGAAAGAAGCAGCGCGGCGGCTGGCGTGACCGGACGAGACCTGATCATACTCCCTTGCCTCCAAGGGCCCTACCGTCGACGGGAGGGATGACCGTTCTCAGGAAAGTGTATCCCCGAAGGTCCCACCTAGGCCGCGAACCCCTGGCCCGCGGCCTGGCGCTCGACCTTCACCTTGAGGATCGCCTGGCTGATCTCCACGGAGAGGTCCTCGCGGAGCTTCGCGAGGAGTTGGTCCCGGAAGGCCACGCTCATCGCGTACTTGTCGCAGAGGATGTCGCCCGCCCTCGGCTTGAGGTTGAGCAGGCAGGCGGTCCCTTCGCGGTTCGCGCAGTTGTTGCAGCTTGCGAGCATCGGATTCTGTCCCCCCGGGCCCGCTTGCGCGGGCGCCGGAAGCGCGGCGGGCACGATGGCCCGGCGGCATCGCAACAAGGCGGGCGGCCGTATATCCCGACCACGTTCCGGGCGGGATCGGAAGGGCCGGGGGACCCTTCATAATGCGAAGGTCGCGCGCCGGGGGGGCGCGCCGCTTGCGTCACCGGCCGACCCGTCAACGACGACCCGGGGCGCCGGCCGGCGAGGAGGGTCCGCGCGCCGTCCGGAGGGACTCCAGGCGGGCGAGGTCGAGCGTGTCCACGAACGTGCGCGCCGCGGGCGCGCGCCGCGTCGCGAGGAAGGCGGCCGCGACGCCGGGATCCTGGCCGAGGAGCTCGAGCGTTCCCAGGGGAACGCCGAGGCGCCGGGCGCGGCGCTCGACGCGGACGAGAAGGTCGCGCGGAACGGAAGGATCGTAATCGAGCTGCACGGGCCCACTCCCGGGGGCGAGTCCGTGAGAAAGGAGAAGAGCGTTTCGGATTGGATCGCGCCATCACGCGGAGGCCGCGCGCGCCGCGAAGGCCGCCGCGCCCGCGCCGCGCTCGATCACGAAGTCCGCGAACGCCTCGCCATACCCGCGCTCGCACTCCACGATGAAGCGCTCGACGAGGTCGAGGCTCTGGCCGATGGCCTCCAGGGTCGAAAGCGGGAGACCGAGCCGGCGGCCGTGGTGCTCGAGGACATCGAGCATCGCGCGAGGCACGTCGGGGGCGTAGGCCAGATCAAGCATGGGCTTCGGATCTCATGACGAAGCGGGGGACCATAGCCGTTCAGGAACAGTCCTAGGGGAGAAGGCCCTCGCGGGGCGGAGGCCCGCGCGGGGGCGAGGGGAGAAACCGAAAACCCGGCCCCGCGCACGGCCGTTCGGTTCGCGACCGCACGCGTCTCGACTCGGGACCGGGAATGGGACCGGGTGTCGGGCGTCGGGTCCGGGACCGGGTCCGGGACCGGGACCGCAGATGGCATTCGCGCACGGGTCTCACATCAGCTCGTCGCGAGCGGCAGCCCCGAGGGCCCCGCACCGCACGCGAGGAGGGGCGCGTAAGGTAACGCTGCTTCGAGAAAGAAACACGGGTTTGGATGGGGGTCCAGGGGGCGGCAGCCCCCTGGCGCTGGGGGCGGAGTCCAGAGGAGGGGCGCGCGCAGCGCCCCTCCTCTGGCACGGAGTGACACGAGCCGAGGGTCGCGCCCGCAGGCGCGACCCGAGGTGTGAAACTCGTGTCACGGAGTGCCCGCTGTTAAAGAAGCCCGGCCTTCTGGAGGGCCATCAGGTCCTCCGTGCTGAGCTTCTCGCCCTTCTTGAACTTCTCGAAGATCGCGTCGCCTTCCGCCTTCGCGGCGACGGCGGCGGTCTCGCCGCGGCCGCGGCGGTCCTTGCCGCGTAGCCCGTTCACGACCTTCTCGAGGTCGCGGATCTGGTTCACCATGTCGATGTACTCGTGGTGGACCTTGTCAGCGCCCATCTTGGACTCGATGAACTTCTCCTGGCCGCCGTCGGCTTCGCGGCGGTACTTGTCCGCCTCCTCGAAGAGCGCGACCATCTTGTCGTGCTGCTCCTGGGCGGCGTTCGCGAGCTCCGTGACCGCGCGGTGCTGCTCTTCAGCCGCCGCCTTCGCGGTCTTCATCGCCTCGTAGGCTTCCTTGACGCCGGCGTCGGCCTCGTAGGAGGTCTCGATCGCGCGCAGCTCCTTGAGGAGCGCGCCGATGCGGTCGATGAGCTCCTTCTCCTTCTTCGGCGTCATGACCTTGGTCTGCTGCTCGAACTCGAGGCGGCGGATCTCGGCCTTCAGCTTGCCGGGGGTCGGGCCTTCGCGCGGGCTGCGGTCCTTCTTGAGAAGGTTGAGGGCGTCGGCCTTCTCGTTGGCGACCTTGTTCAGCTCGTCGCGCTGCTGCTTCGCGGCCATGACGTTGCGGTTGAGCTCGTCGCGGCGCGCCTTGTGCTGGTTGGCCTGATCGATGAGGCCGCGGACCTTCGCGTTGAGCTCGTCGCGGCGGGCGGCCCAGCGCTTCGTCTCCTCGTTCATCCGGTCGCGGAGATCGCGGTGACGGTTCGCCTGCTGGTTGAGACGTTCCTTCTTGTCCAGGAAGTCCTCGATCAAAACGTCGCTCTCGCCCTCGGTCATGAAAGGCCCTCGCACAGCCGCAGACGCGGCTCGCCCCGTGGTCTTCGCGCGCAACGGGACGGGCCCGCGCGTCGGGGAACGCCCCCGGGGCTGTCGCGGTAGATGAGTAGGTGTATAAAAGCGTTGCTTGGTCCGGGCGCGGACGAATCGGGGCGAACCCGCCATTTTCCGCGGGTTTTCCATGCGACCGCGCCGCGGTCGTCGCCGTCAAAACCGTTTAAGGCCGTGGACCCGCTTGCCGCGCCGTGCAACCCCTCGCCGGCACCCCGTCGATGCCCGCCGCGTCCGTGTGGCGCGCGCGGGTTGCGGCCGTGACGGCGCGCCTCCCCCTCGGCGCGATCGCGTGGGGCGCGATCGCCCTCGGCGTCGCGCTGCGCGTCGCGACGTTCTTCCTCATGGACCCGCGCGCCGACGGCGCGACGTACACCGCGATGGGCCACGCCTGGGCCGAGACCGGCGCGTTCCTCATGCCGTACGGCGACGTGACGACGAGCGAGCCGACGCCGCCGGGCCTGAGCCACCATTATCCCCCGCTCTATCCGCTCTATCTCGGATTGTGGTACAAGGCGCTCGGATTCAGCCTCGCGACGACGAAGCTCGCGGCGATCGCGCTTTCGATCGCGACGCTCGCCGTGGTATACGTCGCGACGCGCGACCTCTACGGCGCGCGTCTCGCGGAGACGGCAACGGCGATCGCGGCGCTCGAGCCGCACCTCGTCCTCGTCACGGGCCTCAACTTCAGCGAGAACCTCGTGCTCGCGTTCTTCGTCGGCACGATGTGGGCGATCCTCAAGAGCCTCGAAGACAACCGCTACATCGTGTTCGCGGGCCTCTTCGCCGGGCTCGCGTACCTCACCCGCGCGTCGATGGGCTACTTCTTCGTCGTCGCGGGCTTCGCGGGGCTCGCCTGGAGGCTGTGGCACCGCGGCGTCCGCGTGCTCGCGGACAAGCACTACCTCGCCGCGATCGCGATCTTCGGCGCGATGGTGCTCGCGTGGGCGTGGCGGAACGTGTCCGCGTTCGGATGGCCCCATTGGGAGACGTCGAGCTATACGACGTGGATCCAAGGGTGTCTTCTCGGGGCGAGCTACTGCACGCATCCCGCGAACGGCTACGACTGGTGGGAGCCGCCGCCCGCGAAATCCGAAGGCTTCTTCTTCGCGGCCGACCCCGTCCAGCTGTTCCTGCACGCCCTCGCCTGGAAGGCGCCGCTTTTCGCGGCCTTCATCCTCGCCTACGCAGCGTTCTTCCCGGCCGAGGTGGCGCGCGCCGCGCGACGCATCCGCGAGGAGCACGAATCCGGCCTTTGGCTCTCCGTGCTCCTCGTCGCGGCCATTTCGCTCTTCATGGCGAGCCTCTTCTGGACGTACGAGCAGTACGATATCTGGTGGCTCGACAACCACCGCTACTTCGTGATCGCGGTCGTGCCGCTTGCGTGGGCGATGCTGCGCCATGCGCGCTTCGCAAGCGGCGGTTTCCGCGTCCGGGCCGTCGCGCTGCTCGTCGTCCTCGCCCTCGTCGCCGGACAGCTCTTCTCGAATCCGCAGCGTTGGAGCGAAGCGGAGGCGGCGCGCGCGCTCAGCCCGCACCTCGAGGCCGGCGACGCCGTCGCGCTCGACGGGCCGCTCATCAAGTACTCGTTCTACCCGTACGTCGAGGAGCACGATCTCCGCGTGTACGCGTGGTCGCAACGCCCCCAGGGCGAGTGGCCGGATTGGATCATCAGCCTCGCGGCGGGATCGAGCTACGAGGGCTACACGCTCTTCCTCGAGCGGTCGGTCGTCTACCGGGACGGAGGCGTCCTCGAGACGAAGGTGTTCAAGCGAACGGGCACCTGAGGCCCAGGGGACCTGGGGCAAAGCAGCCTTGCCCGGTATCGTTCAAGTCCGAGGAGAAACACAGACATGTCCGTGGACACGGCGGGTCTCCGCGCAGAGCGGAAAAAACTGGAGCAATTGATTCGCCATGCGCGCGTGCAGCTCGCGATGGGGAGGCTCTCCCCCGAGGGCTACCGGGCGTTCGTGAAGCCGATCGAGGACCGCCGGGCTGAACTCGAAGTCCTCCTCATGCGCCACGAGCTCGGCTAGGCCGGGCCCGCGATGCGGCCCTTCTCGTCGTAGCGGTAGAATCCGCGTCCCACCTTCCGGCCGAGGTGGCCCGCCTGCACCTTCTTCGCGAGGAGCGGGCACGGGCGGTACTTCGGATCCTTGAATCCGTCGTGCAGGACGTCGAGGATGGAGAGACACGTGTCGAGGCCGATGAAGTCGGCGAGCTCGAGCGGGCCCATCGGGTGGTTCATGCCGAGCTTCATCACGGTGTCGATGGCCTCGGGCGTGCCGACGCCCTCGTGCAGGGCGAAAACGGCCTCGTTGATCATCGGCATGAGCACGCGGTTGCTCACGAAGCCGGGATAGTCCTGCACCTCGACCACGGTCTTGCCCATGCGCTCGCCGGCGCCGCGGATGACGGCCACCGTCTCGTCGCTCGTCTCGACGCCGCGGATGAGCTCCACGAGCTTCATCACCGGGACGGGGTTGAAGAAATGCATCCCGACGAACTGCTTCGGCCGCTTCGTCGCGGCGGCGAGGACCGTGATCGGGATCGACGACGTGTTCGAGGCGAAGACCGCGCCCGGCTTCACGATGCCGTCGAGGTCCGTCCAGAGCTTGCGCTTGAGATCGAGGTTCTCGATGATGGCTTCGACGACGAGGTCCGCGTTCGCCGCGGCCTTGAGGTCGGTCGTGGGCCTGATGCGGGCGAGCGCCGCGTCCGCCACCTCGCGCGTCGCGCGGCCCTTCTCGACGGCACGGTCGAGGTTCTTGCGGATGGTCGCGAGGCCGCGCTCGACGAACCGGTCCTCAACGTCGCGCATGACGACCGTGAAGCCGGCCTCCGCCGCCACCTGCGCGATGCCGTTGCCCATCTGGCCGGCGCCCATGACCGCGATCTCCTGGACCTTCATCGGAATCCCGGCGCGCCATGGGCTTCCGCCCCATAAACCCCATCTCCAGCCAGGCCTGCACAACAAGCTTCAAGACCCGTCTCCCGAACGGACCGACGTTGCCGTCCGCGCGCCGCGTCCTGCTGGCGTCGGTCCTCGCCGCCGCCCTCCTTACTCCAGGCTGCATCAACCTGGGGTCTCCCGCGGCCGAGTACCGCGGCTTCGACCCGACGGCGGCGCCCCACCCGAACGTCGACCTCTCGAAACCGTCGAAACCCCCGCCGACGCCCGCGTCGCCGACGCAACCCCCGCCGGCGCAGCCGAGCGCGCCCGCGAAACCCGATCCGGGCCTCGTGGTCACGGCGAGCTGGCGCGTGGGGGACTCGTGGACCTACCGCGCCGTGAGCGGACCTCTCCTCGGGAGCGAAACCACCGTCTCCATCGTCGGATACGCGAAACGCGGCAGCGCGGGGATGTTCATCCAGAAGACCGAGCTGAAGCTCCGCAACCAGCCCCAGGCCTACGTCACCTACGCAGGCATCGACGCCGCGACGCACGGGGTCGCGAACATCACGGGGGACAAGGTGCGATTCACGCACTCTCCCCCCGATCCGGGCCCGCGCTTCCTCCGCAACGGGACCTACAACTTCACCGTCACGCGCACGGACGATTCGCGGACGGAATTCGAACCGTCGCGAACGACCACGTACGTGAAGAACGCGACCGTCCGCCTCGTCGGGCCGATCAAGCTCAAGACCGAGGCGGGCACGTTCGACACCGTGCAATTCACGACCCGCACGTCGGTCGAGGGATCGCGCGCGGAACCCGCCGTGACCCACCGGTGGTACAGCCCGAAGGTTTTGAACGACGTCTTCGTCCAGAAGGGCGACGGGGGCGAGCGTCTCGAGCTCGTCCGCTACCATCTCGCGCCGAGGTAGACTCAAGCATCGCCGCGGTCGTCCCCGCCCATGCGTCTCCGCATCGTGCGCGACGTGGACGTGCCCCCCGAGGCCCTCGAAGCCTGGTGGAGCGACCTGCGCGAAGGGTCCGCGGACCACGCGTTCCTCGGGTCGGACGCGCCCGTCTGGCGCCGTCTGCGGAGGCTCGACGACGCGGTCGTGCGTGTCGAGGACGAGGGACGCTTCTTCGGAATGCCCCTGCTCGAACGGTACGACGTTCGACGCGAGCCGGGCCGGGTCGTGCTCGAGGGCGCCAACAACTTCTCGATCTTTCGCGCCACCTACGATTTCGAGGCGACCTCCGCCGGAACGCGCGTCACGCTGGAAGCGACCCTCGCGCCGATCGGACTCCTCGCCCTCCTCGACCCGCTCGGACGCCCCTTCGTGAGACGATTCCTGACGCGCGACCTCGAAGGCCACCTCGCGGACGCGCGTCGCGACCTTCAGCCCGGTGGCGGCTCGCCGCCGTGACCGCGGCGGCGGCCGCGGCGTCGACGGCGACGCCGCCGGCCCGACGCGGGGGGCGGTCGGTCCGCGACCTCGGGCGCGCGGCGCACGCCCGGGGGGATTCCGGTGACGGCCTCCGCGAGGCGCGCCGCATCCGACGCCTTGAGCGCCTCGCGATAGCCGTGGTACGGCAGTCGTTCGAGCGCCTTCTCGAACGGAAGCCAAGCGAATTCCGTGTGCTCCTCGGAGATCTGCACCGCGGCCTCCGGATCGACCCGGGCGTAGAACACGGGAAGCATGAACGAGCGTCCGCGATCGGGATCGATGAACGCGTCGATGTAGTGCGCCGGGCGCGGAGCGACGTCCGCGATGCCGGTTTCTTCGAGGGCTTCGCGCGCGGCCGCCTGGATCGGATCCTCGCGCGGGCCGATCTTGCCCGCGACGGGCTGCCAGACGCCGGACGGCAGGCGGAGCAGCAACCACTCCACGCCCACCTCGAGCTCGCGGAAGAGGAACACTTCCACGGCCGTGATGTAGGGCGAATCCGCCTGACGGCGACCGCCCCGACGACCCGGTGACATGCGCGCGTATACGGCGAGCGCCCATTTCAGGGCTTCCTTTGGGGAACGCCGCCCATGCGGGTCCGCGCGCGGAACCGGCCCTCGTGCGGCCTGCCGCGCCGCTTGCGCGCGGCGCCCGGCGGAGGTTAGGTCCCTCGCGCGGCCGAGTCCGCTTGCGGCCACGCGCCGCGGGGCATCAGAAGCGCCGCGACGACGCGACCGATCGCGCCTTCCGGCGCCCTCGCGGCGTGATGCGGATGCGACGGCCGAAAGCCGACGGCTCCACGCTTGCGAGTCCGAGGCCCACGAGGGAGAGGGCGGGGCGATACCCCGGACCGCCGAAAAGGGCCGCCCGCGCCCGCGGCCACGTCGTGCCCGCATGCCGCGCGAGCTGGCCGACGTAGGCCTCCCCGAGCGATGACAGGGAAAGGAGGAGACGCGTTCGGACACGGCTGCGGCGAAGGGAACGCTCGAATTCGGAGGCAATCGGCTCCATGCGGCCGCGAGGGCGGGCGGGGGGTTTGGCGCTTGTCCGGAGATCGCCGGAAAGGACGGCGCAGGTGGACTGTCACGTGCTTCGGCGGCGCCGAAGCACGTGACAGTCCACGTGGCCTGCTACCTTTATCCCTTGATCCTCCCGAGCAGGCTCCGCGCGATGATGAGCTTGTGCACTTCCTTCGTGCCTTCGTAGATCTCGCAGATCTTCGCGTCGCGGTACAGCTTCTCGGCCGGCATCTCGTCGACGTACCCCATGCCGCCGAGGATCTGCACGGCCTCGTTCGCGCAGTGGACGGCGGTTTCGCCCGCGAACCACTTGGCCATGCTGCTTGCGCTCGGGTTGGGCTTGCCCTGGTCGTTGAGCCACGCGGCCTTGTACGTGAGCTGCCGGGCGGCTTCGGTCCGGGTCGCCATCTCGGCGAGCTTCTGCTGGATCATCTGGAAGCCGGCGATGGGCTGGCCGAAGGCTTCCCTCTCGGTGGCGTACTTCGTCGCGATGGCGGTGGCCCCCTGGGCGATGCCGACGCCTTGAGCGGCGACGCCGATCCTGGTGTTGTTGAAGAACTCCATCACGTAGTAGAAGCCCTTCCCTTCCTCGCCGAGCAGGTTCTCCCGCGAAACGCGGAGATTCTCGAACTGCAGCTCGGCGGTGTCGCTTGCGCGGATGCCGAGCTTGCCGTGGATCTTGTTGGCCTTGAAGCCCGGGACGCCGGCGGGCACGATGACGAGGCTGAAGCGCTTGTGGCGGTCCTTGTTGGTGGGGTCCGTCGCGACGAGCGTGATGAAGTAGTCGGCGACGGTGCCGTTCGTGATCCACATCTTCGCGCCGTTCAGGACGTAGTCGTTGCCGTCCTTGATGGCGGTGCAGGTGGCGCCCGCGACGTCGCTTCCCGCGCCCGCTTCGCTGATGGCGGCGCCGCTCACCATCTCGCCCTTGGGGATGGGGGCGAGCCAGCGCGTCTTCTGCGCGTCGGTGCCGAGGCGGATGATGGCCTCGGTGCCGAAGTCGGCCGCGGCGAGGCAGAGCGCGAGGCCGGGGTCGACGGCGTTCAGCTCCTCGGCGGCGATGACGCTCTCCATCATGCCGACGCCCGCGCCGCCGTATTCGGCGGGGATCATGATGCCGAGGAGGCCCTGCTTCGCGGCCTTCTGCATGAGTTCCTTCGGGTACTGCTCGTTCCGGTCGCAGGTCTTCGAGTACTTCGGGAACTCGGCTTCCGCGAACTGGCGGGCCATCTGGCGGAGGGCCTTCTGTTCGTCGGTGAAGGTGAAGTCCATGGGGCGTCATGGTCGGGATCGGGGGATGACCTTCTCCCTCTGGCGGACGTGAAAGCGGGTGAAATGGAGGTCTCCCGGGTCGCGCGGAAAAGGATTAAACGAAAAGCGCGGCGTCGCGGGGGCCATGGGCGCATCGAAGGGCGACACCGTCGCCGTCCACTACACCGGCAAGCTCGACAGCGGCGTCGTCTTCGACACGAGCGAAGGTCGCGAGCCCCTCGAGTTCACGCTCGGCGAAGGCCAGCTCATCCCCGGCTTCGAGGCCGCCGTCGTGGGTCTCGAAGTGGGCGCCTCGAAAACCGTCCGCATCCCGGCCGAGGAGGCGTACGGCACGCACGACCCGCGCAAGGTGTTCAAGGTCGAGCGCGCGATGTTCGGCGACCACGAGGTCGAGGTCGGCCAGCACCTGAACCTGGTCGACGAGCAGGGCCGGCACGTCCACGCGGACGTGAAGGAGGTCGCGGAGGACTTCGTGACGCTCGACACGAACCCCCACCTCGCGGGCGAGGCCCTGACGTTCACGATCACCGTCGTGAGCATCCAGCCCGCCTGACGCTCCGCTTTCGAGCGCGGCGCGCGCGGCAAGCCCATGCCCCGCCGCCGCCCTCGCCCGGACCATGGCCGACGACATCACCGGCGCGGTCCGCATCCTGCACATCGTCGCGGGCGTCACGCTCGCGGGCGGCGCCTTCCTCTGGACGACCGTGATCATGCCCACCTCCGCGAAGCTCCTGCCGCCGCCCGTGCGCGGCGCCATGGTGGCCGCGCTCTTCCCCCGCGTTTCGAACTACCTCGCGGCCGCGTCGGCGACCGCCATCCTGAGCGGGGCGTGGCTCCTCGGCCTCATCGTGGGCTTCGACGGCGTCGTACCCGTCGTCACGAGCACGCTCTACGGCGCGGTCCTCGCAGTGAGCCTCGTCGCGATGCTCGCGGCCCTCGCGATCGCGGTCTTCGCCATTCGCCCGATGGGCTTCCGCCTCATCGCGCTCGGCAAGGCGGCGACCCCGGGCGCGCCTCCGCCGCCGGAGGTCCCCGCGCTCGCGAAGCGCGTCGCGCGGCTCGGGCTCGTGAACTTCGCGATCACGATCTCGGTCGTCGCGCTCATGGCGCTCGCGGTGAATTTGAGGACGTGAGGGGGCCGCTCGCCCTCCGGACGTCACACCAAAACCCGGTGCCGGTGGACTGTCACGTGCTTGCGCGGCGCGGAAGCAGGTGACAGTCCACGTGACCTGTTTCCTTTATCCCTTGATCCTTCCGAGCAGGCTCCGCGCGATGATGAGCTTGTGCACTTCCTTCGTGCCTTCGTAGATCTCGCAGATCTTCGCGTCGCGGTAGAAGCGCTCGGCGGGCATCTCGTTTACGTAGCCCATGCCGCCGAGAATCTGCACGGCTTCGTTCGCGCAGTGGACGGCGGTCTCGCCCGCGAACCACTTCGCCATGCTGCTCGCGCTCGGGTTGGGCTTGCCCTGGTCGTTGAGCCACGCGGCCTTGTACGTGAGCTGGCGGCTCGCCTCCACGCGCGTTGCCATCTCGGCGAGCTTCTGCTGGATCATCTGGAAGCTCGCGATGGGCTGACCGAACGCCTGGCGGTCCATCGCGTACTGCGTGGCCTGTTCGAGCGCGCCCTGCGCGATGCCCACGGCCTGCGCGGCGACGCCGATGCGCGTGTTGTTGAAGAACTCCATCACGTAGTAGAAGCCCTTGCCCGCCTCGCCGAGGAGGTTCTCCTTCGGGACCTTCACGTGGTCGAGCTGCAGCTCCGCGGTGTCGCTTGCGCGCACGCCGAGCTTGCCGTGGATCTTGTTCGCCTTGAAGCCCTCGCTCTGGGCGTCGATCATGAGGAGGCTGAAGCGCTCGTGGCGCTTCGGGTTCGCGGGGTCCGTCGCAACAAGCGTCACGAAGTACCGGCCGACGGTGCCGTTCGTGATCCACATCTTCGCGCCGTTCACGACGTAGTGGTCGCCCGCGAGCTTGGCCTCACACGTGGCGCCCGCGACGTCGCTTCCCGCGCCCGCCTCGCTGATCGCGGCGCCCATGATCTCCTCGCCCGAGCAGACGGGCGCGAGCCAGCGCTTCTTCTGCTCCTCGGTCCCGAGGCGCACGACGGCTTCGCTCCCGAAGTCCGCGCTCCAGACGCCGACGCCGAGGCCGCCGTCGATGCGCGCGAACTCCTCCATCACGATCGCGCTCTCGACCATCCCGAGGCCGGCGCCGCCGTAGGCCTGCGGGATCTGCATCCCGATGAGGCCCTGCTGGGCGACCTTGCGGTGGAGCTCATGCGGGAACTTCTCGTTCAGGTCGCAGTCCTTCGCGTACTTGGGGAACTCCTTCTCGGCGAATTCCCGCGCCATCTTCCGCAGCGCCTTCTGCTCCTCGCTCAGGCTGAAGTCCATCGGGACCCTCGGATCCCGGTACGCCCTTTTCCCATAAAACCCATCGGCGCGCGCGATTCAGCGGGGTTCGGGCGCGCCTGCGTCGCGGGCGTCGCGCGCGAAGGCGCCCGCGGCGTCGCCTATGGCGAGGGCCGCAAGGGCGAAGCCCGCGACGGCGAGCCCGTCGCCGGGGCCGAAGTCGCCGGGCGCGACGGCGCGGACGACGAACGAGACGGCGGCGAGCGCGAAGCCCGTGCGGAGGAAGAGGACGGAGGGGACCTTGTTCTCGCCGAAGGCGACGGCGATCGCGGCCGCGACGAGGCCGGCGCCCGCGACGAAGAGGCCGCGGCCCGGCGAGGCGGGGTCCGCGATCATGAGGCCGAGACCCGCCGCCGCCGCGAAGCCGAGGCCGCCGAGAAGGAGGTTCGCGCCGCGACGGTCGGGCGAGGCCGCGAAGGCGCCGCCCGCGACCACGAGGCCGATCGCGACCGCGAGGCTCGCGGCGCGCACGGTGTCGCTCGTGGTTCCGATCATCCCCGAGACCGCCGATCCGAGCCCCGCGAGGGCGATCCCCGCGCCGGTCCAACGCGCGCCGCGCACGTGGCCGGATGTCCGCTCCGCCTCTTGAGCCCGCCGCCCGCGAGCGGAAACCCCTATCTACAGGGTCATGTTTCGAGAGCCGGGATCGATATGGACGTCAAGGCTCTCGAAGAGATCGCCGAGAAGCTCGTCGCGCCCGGCAAGGGCATCCTCGCGGCCGACGAGAGCACCGGCACCATCGGCAAGCGGTTCGAGAAGATCGGCGTGGAGAACGTCGAGGAGAACCGCCGAGCGTACCGCGAGCTCCTCTTCACCGCGGACGGCGCGGAGAAGAACGTGAGCGGCGTCATCCTCTACGACGAGACGCTCCGCCAGAAGATCGCGGGCGGCGTCCCCGTCCCCCAGTTCCTCGCCCGCAAGGGCATCGTCCCCGGCATCAAGGTGGACAAGGGCTCGAAGCCCCTCGCGGGCGCGCCCGAGGAGGAGGTCACGGAGGGCCTCGACGGCCTCCGCGAGCGCCTCAAGGAGTACCACACGCTCGGCGCGCGCTTCGCGAAGTGGCGCGCGGTCATCAACATCGGCGACGGATACCCGACGCGCTACGGCCTCGAGGCGAACGCGCACGCGCTCGCCCGCTACGCGGCCCTCTCCCAGGAAGCCGGCATCGTCCCCATCGTCGAGCCCGAGGTCATCATGGACGGCGGCCACTCGATGGCCCGCTCGTTCGAGGTCACGGACGCGATCCAGCACGAGGTGTTCCGTCAGCTCCACCTGCACCGCGTCCACTTCCGCGGCATGCTTCTCAAGCCCAACATGGTCGTCCCGGGCTACGCGTCCGGCGAGAAGACGACCGCGGACCAGGTCGCGGAGGCGACGCTCCGGTGCCTGCGCCGCAACGTCCCCGCGGCCGTGCCGGGCGTCGTGTTCCTCTCGGGCGGCCTGAGCGACGAGGACGCCACCGCGTACCTCGACGCGATGAACCGGAAGGGCCACAACCCCTGGCGATTGAGCTTCAGCTACGGCCGCGCGCTCCAGCACCCCGCGCTCGTGACGTGGGGCGGCAAGGAAGCCAACAAGGCCGCCGCGCAGCGCGCGTTCCTGAAGCGCGCGAAGCTCAACGGGCTCGCGGCCGAGGGCAAGTACGACGCGAAGCTCGAGAAGGAGCTTCACGCTTAGGTTTGCCCCGACAGGCCGCCCGGATGCGCGCCCGGTCAGCGCGCGAGCCGGCTGAGCCGCGCCTTGATGTCGTCGGGCGTGGTCTTGCCGGCCTTCGCGAGCTTCTCGAGGCGGTCGCCTTCGAGGTCGGCCTTCGCGAGCCGCGACTGAAGCGCGACGGCCGCCTGGAAGCGTCCGCCCGTGACGTCGACGCGGCGGATCGCGACCTTACCCGTCGCGGGGTCCCGCAGCTTCTCAAGAGGGATGGGCGCGAGCTTGCCGCCGTCGAGGGAGACGAGCGCGTTGCCCGAGCCGGTGGCGAGGAAGTCGACCGCGCCGAAGCCGAGCGTGCGCGTGTACTGCACGTCGAACGCAACGGGGTCCGCGCAGCGCAGCTCGTAGCCGATGATCTTCGTGATCCAGCCCACGTCGAACGAGCGGGCCTTGAAGCGCTTGTTGAGCACGTCGCGCACGACGCGGCCGAGGTCGATCTCGGAGAGGCGCGGGTTGCCGTGCTCGTCCATCTCGAGCGTCACGAACGACGCGAGATCGGCCGCGTCCATGCGGTCGAGGAGGCCCTCGGCGAGGACGACGAGGCCCCAGTCGTGGCCGTCCGCCTTCCGCTTCACGATGGCCGCCTCGACGAGGTCGGCGATCCCATCGAGCGTGATGCGGCCTGCGGGGAACTCCTCGGGGATGACGACGAGCTGCGCGCCGGACCCGACGCCCATCGAGAGAGCGAGGTGGCCCGCGGAGCGGCCCATCGCGGTGACGAGGTACCAGCGGCCGGTCGTCTGCGCGTCGACGATGAGGTTGTTGCAGAGGAGCGTGCCCCAGTGCTTCGCGGTCTCGAAGCCGAAGGTCGGCGCCTCGCCGGGAAGCGGCAGGTCGTTGTCAATGGTCTTCGGGACGTGCACCGCGCGCATGCCCGCCCCCGCGGCGGCCGCGACCTTCGTCGCGCTCGTCGCCGTGTCGTCGCCGCCGAGCGTCACGAGGTCCGTGACGCCGAGCTTGGCGAGCGCGTCGACGACGTTCTTCATGTCCTCGGGCTTCTTCGTGGGATTCGCCCGAGACGTGAACAGGATGCTGCCGCCGCGAACCTCGATGCCCGCGACGTCTCGCTCGGTGAGCTCGCGCACCTTCGACACGTCGCCCTTCATGAGCTGCGAGAAGCCCTTCGGCACGCCGAGGACCTTCCAGCCGCGCGCGCGGGCCGCGAGGGTGACCGCGTTGATGACGCCGTTCAGACCCGGGGCCGGGCCGCCGCCGACGAGGACCGCGAGGGTGCGGGACATGGTCGCGCCACCCGTCTTGCCGTACTTGGGCGTTTCGGCCTCCGGGACCGGAGCGCAGCGCTCATTTGACCCTGCCCCGCTGCCGTCGGCATGGCATGGGAGGTCCTGATCGGGCCCGGGGTCTTCGTCATCGTGATGGCGATCGTGGTGAGCCTCATCGTCGTCGAGCATCGGCGCCTGCGCGCGCTCGGCGCGGCGCTCGCCGCGCACGGCTTCGTCGCCGCGAAGGGCGTCGCCTTCGAGGGCGGGGTGAAGGGCGACTACAAGGGGCGTCGCGCCGCCGTGCGCCACCGGAAGCTCGGCAAGAACGGGCCGTGGACGACGCAGGTCCGCCTCGCGATCGCCTCGCCCGAAGGCTTCCGGTTCAGGGCCGATCAGGAGGACATCGGGACCGCGATCATCAAGGCCTTCGGCGGCGAGGATGTCGTCCTCGGCGACGCCGCGTTCGATCACCGGTTCCGCGTCCGGACGAACGATCCGGATCGCGTGACCTTCGCGCTGACCCCCGAGGCCCGCGCGAGCCTCGTCGACGGCACCGTGCGCCGCATCGAGGCGGGCGGCCGCGAGGTCCTCCTCGAAACCTACGGCAAGGAATGGGAGCCGTCCGTGATCGCGTCGCGGCTCGCGTTCCTCGAGACGATGGCCGTCCGGCTCGAGGCGACGCGCTAAGGCGGCGACATTTCCTTCGCGCTCTCGGGGGTCCCTTTCGCGGGCCGCGGCGCGTCGCGGCCGAGGATGAGGAGGAGCGCCGTCGCGACCGCGAGGCCGAACCCCGCGCCCGTCGCGAACGAGGCCGTCGCGAACGCGGCGCGTTCCCACCCGCCCGCGAATCCGAGGGCGAGGAGCGGCGCGGCGAGGAGGCCGCAGACAAGGGGGACCCACCTGGGGACCGCATACCAGGGACGCTTCGCCATCTCGGCCGCCCGGCCGCGACGCGCGGCTTGAGCCTTGCGACACGTCCCTCGAAGGGACCGCCGGGGGCCCCCGAACCCTTTTAAATCAAGCGTCATGTTGCGCCGGCATGACGCGCCTCCTCGTGCAGGCCGACGGGGTCTCGAAGGCCTACGGCGGACGCACCATCCTCGCGCAGGCGGGGTTCATCATCGCCGAGGGCGAGCGCGTCGCGCTCGTGGGCCCGAACGGCGCGGGGAAGACGACGATCCTCAACCTCATCACGGGCCGCCTCTCGCCGGACCTCGGCGAACTCGCGGTCGACGCCACCATGCGGTGGTCCTACATGTCCCAGACCTTCGAGTTCGCCCCGGAGGCGACCGTCGGCTCGCTCCTCACGACCCTTCCGCCGCAAGCGGCGACCCTGAAAGCCGAGATCGAAGAGATCGAGGCCCGCATGGCCGACCCCGCCTTCTACGAGGAGCCGGGCTACGAGGACGTGCTCTCGCGGTACTCCGAGCTGCAGCGCGAGTTCCAGCGCCAAGCCTCGAAGGGCGACGCGGGCGCGGCGCTCACGATGCTCACCGAGCTCGGCCTCGCGGACGTCGAGCTCGAGACGACGATGCGGAGCCTCTCGGGCGGACAGAAGACGCGGGTCCTTCTCGCGAAGGCGCTCGCGAACTACAAGGAGCTGGATCTGCTCATCCTCGACGAGCCGACGAACCACCTCGACATCGAGACGGTCGAATGGCTCGAAAACCTCCTCGTGGAGGAATACAAGGGCGCGCTCCTCCTCGTCGCGCACGACCAGTACCTCATGGACGAGCTTGCGACGAAGATCCTCGAGATCGAGTCGCTCAAGGTCTGGGAATGGGAAGGCAACTTCACGGCGTACCGCGAGCAGAAAGCCGCCTACCTGCGCGCCCTCGAAGCGCGCCGCCGCCGCGAGGCGGACGAGTTCAAGCGGCAGATGCAGATCATCGAGGAGATCAAGCGCCGCAACAAGTACGACGCGCAGGCGCGCTCGAAGACGCGCCGTCTCGAACGCGCCCAGCGCGAATCGCAGGGCGTCGACTACTCGATCCTCGACCAGAAGACGTTCAAGCTCCGCCTCGAAGCGACGCGCAAGTCGAGCATGGACGTGCTCACCGCGGAAGGCCTCACGAAGCGCTTCGGCGACGTCGCGATCCTCGACAACGCCGACCTCGTCGTCGCGAAGGGCGACAAGGTGGGCCTCATCGGGCCGAACGGCGCCGGAAAAACGACGCTCCTCCGTATGATCGTCGGCCTCGAGAAGCCGACCTCCGGAACGCTCGAGATCAGCCCCGGCGTCAAGGTCGGCTTCTTCGACCAGGAGCACGCGGGCCTCGACCCGACGCGCACGCTCATCGAGGAGATCCGCACGATCCGCCCGTCGCCGCGCATGGGCGACGAGGAGGCGCGCGGCATCCTCGGCCGCTTCATGTTCAAGGGCGACGACGCGTTCAAGCACGTCGCGAAGCTCTCGGGCGGCGAAAAGGCGCGCCTCGCCCTCGCGAAGTTCCTCGTGGGGCAGACGAACCTTCTCGTGCTCGACGAGCCGACGAACCACCTCGACCTCGCCTCGCAGGACGTGATCGAGAAGGCCCTCGCCGAATACCAGGGGAGCCTCCTCGTCGTCTCGCACGACCGGCACTTCCTCGACGCGGTCGTGAACCGCATCGCGGTCATCGCGCACCGCCGGATCGCGATGTTCCCCGGCAACTTCTCCTCGACGCGCACGCTCGGGAAGCTCCAGGAGTTCCTCGGCACGGGCGACGCGCGCGAGTACCTCGTGCGCAAGTCGTTCAAGGACTTCAGCACGGGCCTGCGCTACGAGTGGGGCTCGACCCTCAAGGTGACCGGGAACGAGACGCAGACGACGAAGCGTCTCCTCCGGATGGCGGAGCAGAGCGGCTGGATCGAGCGGAAGAGCTGACGCGACCCGCGAGCGCGGCGCCGACGGCCGCGAGGAGGACGAGCCAAGCTGCCGACCCGGGAATGCGGGTCGGCGTGACGGGCCCGTCGGACGAGGTGTTTGGCAAGCCCTTGGTTTCCATGATCGGTTTCCAGGCCGGGTCCCCTTCGACGCCTTCCCCCTCGAAACGGATGTCGAACGCATATCGCCGCGTCTCGTTCCAAGCGCCACGCCCCGGCACCTCCGCCGAGAGTTCGACGTCCACCACGGCCTCCACGACCTCCGGCTGCGGACCGGGGGTGGCCTTGAAGGGGATGCCGCCCCAGAGGCAGCGCATCCCGGGTTCGGGGTGGCACGACCGGTTCAATCCGTCCGTCCGCGGGCTCCATTCCGTATGGAGGCCGAGAAGCGGATGGGACACGTTGACGAGCCGCACGACGATCGAGACGTTCGTCGCGTTCGCGTGGGCCCAATGGACGACGACGCTGATCCCGCTCGCGTTCGCCGCCGGTACAGGGTCCTCGATGCGGTACCGGCCGCCGATCCAGGTCGAGACCTCGAAGGGGCCGACGGCGTCGGTCCTGGCTTCCATAGGGGCGATGAAGCCGGCGGTCGCGGTCGGCGCGACGACCAGGAGGATGAACGCCAACGTCTTTTTCATGGTGATCTTCCTTGGAGATGTCCGGGTTGTCACGAGCATCCGGTCGCATGATCCTTTCCAGGTCACCACCACCCTCAAGTCCCCGCCCCGGAATGACCGGCGTGCCTTGGACCTCCTCTTCGCCGCCGCGGCCGTCGCCGTCCTCGTCGCCTTCGCGGCCGCCCTCGTCGCGCGCTGGCGGCCCGCCGTCGACGCGCCGTCGCTCCCGCCCCCTCGGCCGCGCGCGGACCTCCCGCCCGTAAGCATCGTCGTGCCCGCGCGCCGCGAGGCCGCGACGCTCCCGCGCCTCCTCGCGTCGCTCTCCGCGCTCGATTATCCCGACTTCGAGGTCATCGTGGTCGAAGGGGGCTCGGCCGACGGCACGCGCGAGGCCGCGGTCGCGGCCGCCGCGCGCGACCCGCGAATCCGCGTCCTCGACGAGCCGCCGCTGCCGCCCGGCTGGGTCGGGAAGCCTTGGGCCTGCCTCGCGGGGGCGCGCGCCGCGCGGCACGACCTCCTCCTCTTCACGGACGCCGATACCGTGCACGCGCCCGAGAGCCTCGCGCGCGCCGTGACGCACCTCCTCGAGTCCGGCGCGGGCTTCGTGACGGGCGGCACGGAGCAGGAATTCCCGACGGCGTGGGAACGCGTCTTCATGCCGCCGGTGTTCGTCGCGATCGAGACCGCGATGGGTGGGGCGCCCGTGACCGCGATCCGGGATCCCGAACGCGCGATCGGGAATGGCCAGTATCTCCTCTTCACGCGCGCCGCGTACGAGCGGACCGGCACGCACGAGGCGGTGCGCGCCCGCGTCGCGGAGGACCTCGCCATCTCGCGCGCCGCGGCCCGCGCGGGCGTCGGGTCGAGCTTCGTGGATCTCAAGGGACACGTCCGCGTGCGGATGTATGCGAGCTTCGGCGAGATGTGGCGCGGCTGGCGCAAGAACGCGGCCGAGGGCGCGGTCGCGACGCCACCGCGTGAAGCCTTTCTCACCGGGCTTTCGACGTGGCAGGGCGCCTTCGCCCTCCCGGGCGCCCTCGCCGCGCTCAAAGCCGGATCGTGGAGCCTCGCCGTGCTGGGATTCGTCGCCTACCTCGAGTTCGCGGCGCGGCTCGCGCGCACGTACCGTCACACGACGGGCGTGCCGCGCCGCTACGCGTTCCTGCACCCCCTCGGGAGCGCGCTCTTCCTCGCCGTGGTCGGCGCGAGCCTCTGGGACCGCGTGACGGGTCGCGGATCGGAATGGAAGGGTCGCCGCTACGCCCCGTGGCGGAAGGACTAGCGGCCCGCGTCCTCGGCCGCCGGCGCCGCGGGGCTCGGAGGGTCCACCGGGACGTTGCGCAATCCCGCCTGAAGACGTCGCCGCATGAGCCAGTAGACGGGAATGCCCGTCGCGACGAGCCCGAGGCCGAAGAGCGCGTTCGTCGTGTCGAACACGAGCGTGTTCACGACGACGAAGATGGCGGCGCCGATGAAGAGGCCCGGAACCCAGGGGTAGCCGGTCGTCTTGTACGGCCGCGGCATGTCGGGGTACTTCCTCCGCAGGCGGAAGTAAGCGAAGCCGGCAAGGCCGTAGAAGGCCCAGATCGCGAGCGTCACGTACGTCACGAGCTGCGTGTAGGTGCCCGTGAGCACGAGGAGCGCGGCCCATTCGGCCTGCACGATGAGGCCGAAGGTGGGAACGGCGCGCTTCGCGTCGAGGCGGCCGAAGCCGCGGTAGAACAGGCCCGATTCCGCCATCGCATGATAGATGCGCGGACCCTGCAGGATGAACGCGTTGACCGTGCCGAAGGTCGAGACGACGATGGCCGCGGCGATGAGGGCGCCTCCGTTCGGGCCCAGGAAGGCGCTTGCGACGTCCGAAGCGAGCGCGGGCGAGGCCGCGATCGCGTCGATGGGGAGGATGTGCAGGTACACGAGGTTCGCGGCGAGGTAGACCACGGTGACGCCGAGGACGCCGAGGAAGGCGGCGAGCGGGATCGTGCGCTGCGGGTTCTTGATCTCGGCCGCGACGAAGGTCACGCTCGACCATCCGTCGAAGGCGAAGAGCGAGAGGAGGACCGCGAAGCCGAACGCCGAAACGAGCGCGAGGCCCGCATCGGGCGGGAGGACCGGGGTGACGAGCTCGCCCGTCCCGTTCCCGAGGGCGAAGCCGAGGATGACGAGCGCCGCGATGGCGCCGACCTTGGCGATGGTGAACACGTTGTTCACCGTGCCGCCGTGCTTCACGCCCAGCGCGTTCACGAGCGTGAGGAATCCGATGCACGCGACGGCGACGAGACGCGTCTCGAACACGGAGAGCTTGAAGAAGTAGCCCACGTAGATCGCGAACGCCGTCGCGACGGCCGCGATGATGCCCGTGATCGCGACCCAGAACATCATCCACCCGTAAAGGAAGGCCGGGCCGTCGCCGAACGCTTCGCGCAGGAACACGTACTGGCCGCCCGCGCGCGGGAACATCGCGCCCATCTCCGCGAAGGTGAGGGCGCCCGCGAAGGACATGATGGCGCCCGCGACGAACACGAGCACGAGGAGGCCCGGCGCCTGGACGTGCCCGGCGATCGCGCTCGGGAGGAGGAAGATGCCGCTCCCGATCGCGGAGCCCATGATGAGCGTCGTCGCCGTGAGGAGGCCGATGCCCTTCGCGAACTGGGTCACGTCGCGGTCAGGGGACGGTTCGGCCTTGAACGTTCCGGGAACGCCGAGGGGCGGACCCAAGCCTTGATGACGCGTCCTTGCCATCGCTTCCCCGGAGGCTCCCATGCGCGCGCTTTCGATCACTGTTCTCGTTCTCTCGGCCCTCCTCGTGCTCCCCGCTTTCGCGACCCCGGCGGATGCGGCGCTCGAGCCCCGTCGGCACCACCCCTCGATCGGCGTCCCGGACTCGGAGGTCGTCGTGGCCGTCATCGACACGGGCGCGGACGGCCTCCACGTCGAGTTCGGCGGCTACCGCGGCCAGGCCGGCGTCGCGAGCCCGCAGATCGTCGCCTGGTGGGACTTCGGAACGAGCGGCGTCCCGCCGATCGGCGCGACGTGGGACCCCAACCGAGCCATCCCCTACGACGGCTGCCGCTCCTCGTGCCACGGCACGGCGACCGCGGGTGCGGTCGGCGGCAAGACCGTCGGCGCCTATCCCGGCGTGAAGCTCGCGATCGCCAAGGTGACGGACGCGGACGGGTCCATCACGAGCGTCGACCAGGCGATCGAGTGGGCGGTGAACACCGTCGGCGCGGACATCCTCTCGATCAGCATCGGCACCATCATCCCCATCACCGGGGCGCTCGACACGACGGACGAGGTCATGGAGATGGTCGCCGCCCGCGGCGTCCTCCCGGTCGTCGCGGCCGGCAACGGACTCGGGAACGCGGGCGTCAAGTTCCCCGCCGAGGGAAGCTCTCCCGCCTACGCCCCGAACGCCCTCATCGTGGGCGCCTCCGGCGCGAGCGGGACCGCAAGCGCGCGGACGACCGGAGCGTACTTCTCCAACACGGATCCCGAGGTCATCGCGTGGGGCGCGAACGTCGTCGTCGCGCGTCCCGGAAACGTTTACAGCACGGCCTCGGGCACGAGCTTCGCGGCGCCGCTCGTGGCGGGCTGGTCCGCGCGCCTCATGCAGGCCGCGAAGGACCACGCCGCCGATGCTTCGCCGGAGCGCGTCCGCGCGCTCGTCCACCGCGCGGCGCTCGACGACGCGGCGGTGCCGTTCGCGATCGAGGGATTCGGATTCGTGAACGCGGCCGCGGTCAACGCCGTCCTCCCCCACGCGCGCGCCGGGACGCTCCCCGCCGCTCCGTCGATCGCGAACGTGCTCGCGCACGAGGCGTCCCTCGAGGCGCGCCGCGCTTCGACCGCGCACGACGCCGTCACGATCGCGCTGCCGACGGGCGCGTCGAACCCCGGCTTCCTGCCCCCGAGCGGCCCCATGGGGGCCCGGGCCATCCATCCCTACGGCATTCTCCTGAGGGAGGGAGAGCGCGTCGAGGTGCGCGTCGACTGGTTCGATCCCGCGGGCCGCGACGTGGATGCGATATTCGCCGACGTGAACGTGGGCACGACGGACATCGACATCGGCGTCTACCGCCCCGGCGCGGGGGCTCGCGGTCTCTGGAGCCACGGCGACGTGCGCCTCGCGAGCGCCC
Organism: Candidatus Thermoplasmatota archaeon; assembly: GCA_035540375.1. NCBI lineage: Archaea > Methanobacteriati > Thermoplasmatota > Thermoplasmatota archaeon. The sequence continues at coordinate 11,207 of DATLGO010000031.1, read as the reverse complement.
ACGGCAGCCGCGTCGGCGCGAACCACGAGGCGGTCGGCTTCCTCGCGCTCGAAACGGGCGTCTACACGCTCCTCGTCGAAGGCTACCTCGTCGGCGCCTCGGGACAGGCCTACACGGTCACCGTCAAGGTCGACGGCGCGCCGGTCGAGCCCACCTACCTCGGCGACCTCGTGACGCCCGCCGGGCGGATGGCCTGACGCGGGAAGCTTCATGGGCCGACCGGAAAATGGGCGCGTCATGGAGGCGTACCACCTCGTTCCCGCCCCCGACGCGGCGCGATGCCTCGTGTGCGGCCTCGACCGCGAGCACGGCTACAACGTGCGCTTCCGCGTCGACGGCGACACCGTGGTCGGGGCCTGGACCGCGACGGCCGCGCTCGAGGGATGGGGCGGCCTCGTGCACGGAAGCGCCTTCGCGGCGCTGCACGACGACGCGGCGCACTGGGCGATGAACGTCCTCGTCGGCCAGATCGGGGTCACGACCCGGATGGACGTCCGCTTCCAGCGGCCGATCCGCATCGGCGACCGCGTGACGGCGACGGGCCGCGTCGCGAGCGTCGACGCGCGCCGCGGCGCCTTCGCGACCGAGATCCGCCACGCGGACGGCGCCGTCGCCTCGACTGCGGTCACGGAGTACATGTTCGTCGAGGACCCGGCCCTCCTTGCGCGCCTCCTGGGGCGACCCGTCTCGCCGATGGCGGTCGAGCTCCTGGCCGCGCCCCCCGAGAAGCGGCGGGAGATGATCCTCGAACGATCCCGTCGCATCACGGCCGCGGGCCGGGCCTGAATTTCACTCCCGTCCGTGGTCGCGAGGACACATCCCTTATGGGTTGACGGACCCTAATCCCCGCGGCGACCTCGATGGCCCTCGAGTTCACGTTCAGCGAAGAGCAGGAGCTGTTCCGCGCCACCGTGCGCGAGTTCCTCGACTCCGAGATCCGTCCCATGCTCCCGCGCGGCTTCTACGAAGGCCACGAGTTCCCGTGGGACATCGTGCGGAAGCTCCAGCGCCAGGGCTTCATGGGCGTTCCGATTCCCCGCGAGCTCGGTGGCGCGGGCCTCGGCGAGGTCGGCTATTGCATCCTCCTCGAGGAGCTCGCGAAGGTGTCGGGCTCCATCGCGACCATCGTCGGCGCGCACACGGGCATCTGCGTTCAGCCCCTCTACCTCTTCGGCACGCCCGACCAGCGCGAACGTTTCGTGCGGCCCCTCTCGGAGGGCAAGGCCATCGGCGCGTTCGCGCTCACCGAGCCCGAGGCCGGCTCGGACGCGGCCAACATCAAGACGATCGCAGAGAAGGACGGCGACGATTACCTCCTCACCGGCACGAAGATCTACGTCACGAACGGCAACGTCGCGGACTACCTCATGGTGTCGGCCGTCACGGATCCTGCGCTCGGCGCGCGCGGCGGCGTAACGACGTTCATCGTGGAGTCCAAGTCGGAGGGCTTCAAGGTCGCGAACCTCGAGGACAAGATGGGCATCCGCCTCTCGACGACGGCGGAGATCCGGCTGGACGGCGTGCGCGTCCCGAAGGAGAACATCCTCGGAAATGTCGGCGAGGGTTTCATCGCCGCGCTCACCGCCCTCGACGGCGGCCGAGTCGCGCTCGGCGTCGGCAATCTCGGCGGCGCGGTCGAGATCCTCGACCGCACGATCCGCTACGCGAAGGCGCGCGAGCAGTTCGGCGAGCCCATCGGCAAGAAGCAGGCGACGCAGTTCACGCTCGCGGAGCTCGCGGCGGAAATCTACGCGGCGCGCGTCGCGGCTTACCTGACGACGCAGGAGGTCGAGCACTACTACGAGCTGGTCGCCGCCGGCAAGTCGGTGCCGCGCCAGTTCCGCGCCCGCGTCTCCCGCCAGACGGCGATGATCAAGATCCTCGGCTCGGAGATCGCGGGCAAGGCGATCGACCGCTGCCTCCAGATCTATGGAGCGCGCGGTTTCATGGAAGGCTTCGACGACCTCGAGGAGGGCTTCCGCGATCACATCATCAACGAGATCTTCGAAGGGACGAACGAGATCCAGCGTCTCATCATCGGTCGCGAGCTGTACGCGCTCGGGGGGTTCGAGCTCTGATGCCCAACATCGTGGTCTGTATCAAGGCGGTGCCGAGCGACCTGAACGTGCACGTCTCGCGCCGCACCGGCGAACCGGTCCTCGAGGGCCTGCGATGGGTCATCAACCCGTGGGAGAAGCGCGCGATCGCGATGGGCCTCGAGCTTGTGAAGACCCACGGCGGCGCGCTCACCGTCGTCACGATGGACGAGCCGAGCGCCTCCATGGCGCTCCGCGAGGCGCTCGCGATGGGCGCCGACAAGGCCATCCTGCTCCACGACCGCGCCTTCGAGGGCGCCGACACGCTCGCGACGGCCCGCGTGCTGTCGGCCGCCGTCACGAAGCTTCGCCCCGACATCGTCCTCACGGGCGGCCGCACGGCGGACCGCCGCGCGGCGGGCGTCGGCCCCATGCTCGCGCAGCTCCTCAACGTGCCCGCCGTGACGTTCGTCATGGACGCCGCCATGCAGGGCCGCGCGGTCGAGGTGCGGAAGCGATTCGGCGCGAAGGTCGCGAAATACGAGGTCCCGCTCCCGTGCCTCCTCTCCGTGGGCGACGAGGCGCCGAAGCCCGCGATCGCCACCGCGTGGGGCGTGCACGACGCCTACGCGACGAAGGAGGTCAAGGTGTGGAACATCCGCGACCTCGACCTCCACGAGGAGAGCGTCGGCAAGGAGGGCTCCCCGACGCGCGTGCGTCGCATGGAGAAGCTCGCGCGCGAGCGCAAGGAGCGCGCCGAGGTCGAGCACTTCGAAGGCGAGCCCGCGGAGATCGCGAAAGCGTTCGTTCGGCGCCTGCGCAGCCGGGGGGTGGTCCCGTGACCGCCCACCGCGACATCCTGGTCGTACCCGAAATCCGCGGCGAGAAGCTCGCGAAATCGGGCCTCGAGATCCTCACGAAGGCGCGCGAGCTGGGCGACACGCTCGGCGCGCGCGTCGAGGCGCTGCTCCTCGGCCCCGCGGTCGCGGCCCTCGCGGAGTCGACGATCCACCATGGCGCGGACATCGTCCTCACGGGCGAGTCCGAGGCGCTCACGCTCGGGAACGTCGACGCGCACTTCCACGCGATCCTGCCCGTCGTGAAGGAGCGCAAGCCGGAGATCCTGCTTTTCAGCGCGACGCCCATGGGCCTCGACCTCGCGCCGCGCCTCGCGGCCGCCCTCGGCACGGGCGCGCTCGCCGACGCGACGAAGCTCGAGATCGACGAGACGGATCGGCTCCTCGTCGCGAAGCGTCTGACCTACGACGGCTCGATCGAGGCCGTCGCGACCATCCCGAAGGCGCGACCGCAGGTCGCCTCGCTCCGGCCCGGCGCCGTCCGACCCGGCTACCCGGACGAGTCGCGCTACGGCCGCGTCGAAGGCGTCGAGGTCGTGGAGCACCGCACGCGCGTGCGCTTCCTCGGCCTCGAGGACGCGCCCCCCGCGACGCCCCCGCTCGAGACCGCGGAAGTCGTTGTGTCGGGAGGCCTCGGACTCGGCTCGCGGGACGGCATGAAACTCGTCGACGACCTCGCGCGCGCCCTCGGAGGCGCGCCCGGGGCGACGCGCGCGGCCGTCCAGTTCGGCCTCGCGGATGCCGACCGGCAGGTCGGGGCGACGGGACGTCGCGTGAAGCCGCGCCTCTACGTCGCCGCGGGCCTTTCGGGCCAGTTCGAGCATTTTGTCGGCGTGACGAGCCCCGAACTCGTGGTCGCGATCAACCCCGACAAGAAAGCGCCGGTCTCGAAGCTCGCGCAGTACCACCTCGTGGGCGACGCGCGAACGCTCATTCCCGCCATCCTCGAGGAGCTCAAGCGGGAGTAGCGAGCCGACCGACCCGGTCGCAATCCCAGACGTGCACGCGTTCGTCCGCGACTTCGTCGAGGAGATAGACCCCGCTGAGGCAGGCCCTGAACGAGAGGTCCTGCGTTCCGGTCGGGAGGATCAGCCGCTCGCGGCTGCGGTAGGATCCGGCGATGTTTTCCTCGGTCATCGCGGTCATGACGATCGGCTGCGAACCCTTGATCGTCCACTTCTCGGCCGGGTTCACGCAGCCCGGTCCGCAGAGGAGGGAGACCGATTCCAGGATGACGCCGTGCTCGCCCCAATCGACGTCCGGAACGAGCACGATGCGGATGTCGGACGACGTGGCCGGCTTTCCCGACGCGACGAGGAGCGGAGTGCCGAAGAATTCGCCGTTCGCGTTGAAGTAATTGTCCGGGAACGGCCGCCCGCCGCCCTCGTACGGATCGGGGGTCGCGGCCGACCCGATGAATCCGTCCCGGTCCACGTCCTTCCAGAAGCCGGAGAAGATCTGGAACGTGAGGGTTCCGGGCAGCATGGCCTGGCCGCCGCTCTCGGTCTTGCCCGGGAGCGGGCCGCTCTTCACGAAGTAAACGGTGCTCAGGCCCGTGAGCGCGCGATACTCGTAGGGCCTCGGACCGGCGAAATCGATCGAGAGTTGGATCGAAGTGTCGACCCGCTCTCCATAGGACGGCACGAGGTCCAGCCACGGAAGATACGAGACGTTGTAGGCGTCGCGGGCGCCCGCGGCGACACTGCCCGAATCGTCGAGCCATTCGCGCGGATACGGGGCGTAGAGGGATCCGATCGCGCCATCGAGCGCTTCTGCGGCGGGCGTCCCCGCAAGAGGCGTTTCGCTCGAGGGCACCGGACCCACGCGTCCGCCGTTTCGCGAGACCGTGCCGAGGCTCGGTGACCCGATGTCGTTCATCGGACGGCCGAGCGTCTGGGCGTAGAGCGCGACCACGGGTCCGGCGGCCACGGCGGGATGGACGTCGATGTCCACGAGCGAGCCGGTCCGGGCGGTGAAGGGGAACGACTCGCCATCCGGGGCGAGGATCGGGTCGGTGACCGTGATGACGTGGTAGGCCTGGAGGAGGCTTCCATCCAGGAAGAGGATGAAGCCGAAGGCGCTCGCGTCGTAGAACTGCGACGTGATCCCTTTTTCCTCGCGATAGCTCACGTCGGGCGTCGACCGGTCCGCGCGGTCGTTCGCGAAGACGCCCGGGTGGCTCCCGGGCTCGACGTACGAGACGATATTCGCGCGGTGGATCGGCGCCCATTCGTTGTCCGGAGCATAGACGGCGGGGGCGCTGCGCCGAGCCGAGAGGGTCGAGTCGGAGTCCAGGTCGTTCCAGAAGCCGTACCAGGCGCGGAAGTCGGCCGGACCGGGAAGGATGATCTCGGAGAGGAGCCCCTGCGAGGACTCGGCCGTGCTCCATCCGTCGGGGAGGCTCATCGCGTACGAGGCCGGGTCGTCCTCGGCGACGCTCATGGGTCGGCCGAGCGGCGCCGCGTGAAGGTAGTGCGCCTCGAGCATGCGCACGCCTTCATGGGGGAACTTTTGGGACGTCAAGGCCCGGGGGCAGGCATCCCGTCCCCCTGCGGCGGCTTCGCTGACGCAGTTGAACTGGCCCTCGGCCTCGCGCTGGGTGCGCGACCCTTCCTCGATCTCGATCCGGAGGTCGCGCGCGTCGACGTGGGCGAGGGCGGCCGGGGTCGCGAGAAGAAGAACGAGGGCGAGCGTTCGGAACGGGATCATGGGCTCGTGCTCGCGCGGGTGTTATCTTCCCGGGGCCTTCAATGCGTCGCCGGATCGTCGCCCCGACCGGGGACCGCGCGCGGGGACCGGGGATGCCGACCTCGCCCATCCGTTCGCGCGGGGGCCTCGGTCCGGCGCAAGCACATCTTTATCGATCCCCAAAGCGCCTCTTGTCCCTGGGAGACCATGGGACGGCTGAGCCTCGTGCTGGCAGCAACGGCGCTGATCGTGAACGTGGCGGGCGCGGCGTTCGCCCACAACGCCGACCTGCGGTGGGAGGCCGCGGAACGAGGTCCCCGTTTCGCGCACCAATCCAACAACGTGGTCGAGGCCATCCTCGACGCGGGAGAGACGCCGGGCGGCATCCGCATCCTCGACAGCTTCTGGACCACGTCGGGCCCCAACCGGGGCGACGAGATTCCCCCCCTCGAGGAGGCGGGCGACGGTCAGCGCCGCAACGCCTACGGCTGGACCGACTCGTCCCAACGCACGAACATGAACACGCGTCGCGCGCTCGGCGAGGATGCGCCGGACGTCATCTGGGGCGCGGGCTGGTTCCATGCGTGGCACGGGCATTGGCGCGATCAGAACGGCGACGGGATCATCCGCATCCGGTGGGCGAACGCCACCACCGCCTACGCGGACAACGAGTGGACCCGACGCCACGCCACGATCTACACATGGATGAGTCCGGGGTCGCATCCGGCCTACACCGCGAGCTACGCGCCGGACGACGCATCGCCCGACGTGTCCTACATCACGGCGGGGAACCACCTCTACATATCGGGGGGCGGTCCGGTCATCCTGTACGACAACTCGCTCCTGCAGCGGTACGTCGCGGAGACGGTCTCGGATCCCATCTTCCTTCCGCACGCGTCGGGAACGCCTTACACGCCCCGCAATACGAGCCTCGTCGATATCGACGAGTATCCCGTCGTCGCGCCCGGCCCCGTCGCGTCGCTCTACGGCGCGGCCGCGGCGCCGCTCGTCAACGGGCTCGCGCCCCCCATCTGGCCGCTCTGTCCGCAAGGGTGCATCCTTCCCCCCGTGACCGCCCCCGAGCCCCTCGGGGGTCCCGTGAACGCGGCGCAAGGGCGGATCTACGGCCGGTACATGCAGGAGACGGAGATCGGCTCGACCTCGACCGCGTCCGGCCGACTCGCGGAGTATCAGACCGAGCACCGCGGCTGGATCGACCTGCAGCTCGGGTTCGGCCAGCTCAATCCGTTCGTCAACGCGCGCACCTCACCGCTGCCGGGCCGCGACGCCGACGGTCGGCCCGCGATGCTGCCCGGCATCCTCGGCGTCCAGGCGTGGACCGGCATCTGGCGCGACCTCAATGAGGACGGATACGTCGGCACGGCCAGCGCGCCCGATCCCTACGAGAGCGGCGCGCGACCGATCGCGGACGATCACCGGCGCTCGAACGGCGAGTTCACCGGCGTCTATGGAAGTCCGGCGCACGAGACGAAGCCGCGCACGCCCTCGAACGGCGGGCTCGCGGGATGGAACGTGACATTGACTCCCACCACGGACTGGGGCGCGGGCGTGCTCGTCACGGACAAGTGGTATCTCCCGACGTCGCTCGGCACTTCGTGGATCGTGACGGGCTCGTCGCCCATCCGTATCCCGATGTCGTGGACCCTCGCCGAACCCGGAAACTTCTGGGGCATGTGGTACGTCCACTTCCCGCAGGGTTCGACCTCGGTCACGTTCACCGCGTGCACGGACGACCTCCGCGTGGAGTTCGCGGACGCGGGCCTCGTCATCGATTCGATCGTGCGGGATTGCGACGTCGTGCGCGAGGCCGTCCTCGGCTGAGGCTCACGCGCGCCCGCGTCGGTCGCGGCCGCGACCGCCGCTTCCGCTCCCCGGACGACCGGAGCCGCGCCCGGGCGCGCCGGGACCGCGCCCGGGTCCGCGCCGGACGCCGGCCGGTCCTCGACCGGCGTGGCCCGCAGGACCGGAGGCTCCGCGACGGTCGCCGCCGGGCCGTGCGGCGCCCGCGTTCGGACCGCGCCCGTCGCGGCCGCGACCGCGTGGACCTTCGTCGCGCTCGCGCCCGCGGCGATGCATGCCGTGGCGGAAGGGGCTCTGGGGCTTCGGCTCCGAGAAAGCCACGTCCGGAAGCGGTCCGACGTCGAACGGCTCGAGCGTCGCGTCGATGAGGCGCTCGATCGCCTGGACCTCCTGGCGCTCGTCGCCCGTTGCGAGGAGGAACGCGCGGCCCTCCTTGCCCGCGCGGCCCGTGCGGCCGATGCGGTGCACGTACGTCTCAGGCTCCGTGGGCACGTCGAAGTTGATGACGTGCGTCACTTCGGGCACGTCGATGCCGCGCGCCGCGACGTCGGTCGCGACGAGGATGTGCAGGGACCCGTCGCGGAACCGGTCCATCACGCGCTCGCGCTGGCCCTGCGAAAGGTCGCCGTGGAGCGCCTCGGCTTCGTGGCCGAGCGCGCGGAGGCGCTTGCCGAGCCGTCGCGCGCCATGGCGCGTCCGCACGAACACGAGCGCGCGCTCGGGCTCCTCCGCTTCGAGGAGCGCGGCGAGGGCGCCCATCTTCTGCTCCTGCCGCACGACGACGCGGAACTGCGCGGCGAGCGGGGTCGTGAGCGAGTCCTCGCCCACGCGCACCGTCTCGGGCTCGCGCAGGATGCGCCCCGCGAGCTTCGAGACCTCGGGCGGCATCGTCGCGCTGAAGAACGCCGTCTGGCGATCGCGCGGGAGCGCCGAGAGGATGCGGTTCACGGCGGGCAGGAAACCCATGTCGAGCATGCGGTCCGCCTCGTCGAGGACGAGGAACTCCACGTTCTCCAGGTGGGCGCTCTTGCGCTCCATGTGGTCGATGAGGCGGCCGGGCGTCGCAACGATGCACGTCGCGCCGCGCGACCCGAGCGCGCGCGCCTGCGTCGCGAACCCGACGCCGCCGTACACCGCGACCGCCGCGAAGCCTGTCGAATAGTCCACGTCGTCCGCGCGGCTGCTGCGAGGCGGCGCGGCGGCGGAGCCCGCGAGCGCGTTCAGCTCGTCGACGACCTGGATCGCGAGCTCGCGCGTCGGCACGAGCACGAGCGCGCGCGGACCGCGGGCGGCCCGGCCGAGCCGACGCTCGTGGCAGAACGACTCCACGATGGGGAGGCCGAAGGCCGCCGTCTTGCCGGTGCCGGTCTGCGCCTGGCCGAGGACGTCTTCGCCCTGCAGGAGGAGCGGGATCGCGGCGGCCTGGATCGGGGTCGGCGTCTCGAAGCCCATCGCCTCGACGGCGGCGAGCGTGGTCGGGCTGAGGTTGAAGTCCTTGAACGAGGGCATGGGATCACGTCGGGGGCGAGAGCGTCGCTCGTCGCCCGGGACGCCCCGCGGGGCGCGATGGACGGCGCGTGGAACGTGGCGACGCGCGCCGTCTCCCTCGTCGCGTCTGGCCGACCGACGAGGGTGGCGCCTCCCTGAAATACCCTTCGGGCGCGCTCAGAGCGTCCGCGTGTATTCCAGGATGCCGATGCCCAGGATCTCGCCCTGGAACTCGCCCGTGCCCGCGTAGCGCAGCGTCCAGCGACCCTTCTGGGGGCTGGGGATCTCCACGATGCGGTCGATCGATTGGGCGGGCAGCGTCTCGCTGTGGCGCATCGCCCCCGAGGGATCGATGAAGTCGAGGCGCAGGATGCCGCTCGCCGCGCCCCGGATCTTGATCGCGAGCGACTTGTGGGGGATCTCCTCCTCCTTCACCTCGAAGGTCTCGTCGTGCGTCCCCTGCTGCTTCGGACCTTCGTAGTAGTCGCGACCGCGCAGGAAGTAGAAGGCGCCCTTCGCGCCCTCGCCGTGGTCGGTCACGTCGACGCGGAGCTTGAGCTTCCCCGCGCGGTCCTTGATCTCGACGAACGAGAACCACTGGAGGTCGGGGTCGTAATCGTACTGGATCTTTGATCCGTCCGTCGCGGTGCCCTCGAACCTGAGCGCGCCCTTCTTCTCGCCCGCGGATGCCTTCATGCTCCACTCGTGGTCGAACATGAGGCCGCCGAACTGGTCGCCGGGCTTCACGGGGAAGTTGTACATGCCGTGCGCGTGGATGCCCTTCTGGTGCGGCGTGAGGATGTTCCAGTGGATGCGGCCGAGGAGCGGGTTCGTGTCGTGGAGCGCGTGGTCCATCGCGACGGCGCGGTTCGAGACGCCGAGCCAGAAGTGGTGCGTCTCCGAATCGTTCCAGAAGTTCGCGAGGCGCACGTGCTCGACCTTGCTCTCGCGCGTGAACCGGAGGTCCCACCACGCGCCGACCGGCCACCACGGCGCCTCGACGGTGCCGTCGTCCACCTTCGCGGGTCCCTTGCCCGCGTCGCTTCCGGCGGGCGCGGCGCATCCGGCGAGGACGGTCGCGGAGAGGAGGACGAGGAGGGCGAGCCAGGGACGCATGGGCGGGGACTCGAACGAGGCGAGATAAAGGTTCTCGCGCCGCCCTCCCGCGCTACCGTTCGCGTTCCTCCCACTCCCACAGCCTCGGCCGCTTCCCGCGCCCCCCGGCCGCGGCGCGCTCGCCGAGCACGTCGGCGGGCCAGCGGTCGAGCGTCGCCTGTCGGGCGCCATGCGGCGCGACGAGATTCGTCCCGCGCACGCCGACGAGGCGCACGCGCTTCGGGAGCGGCGATTCGGCAAGGAGCGCGAGCGCGGCCTCGCGCAGCGTCGCGGCGTCGTCCGTCGGGAGGGCGAGCGTGCGGCTGCGCGTGAACGTCGTGAAGTCCTCGAGCCGGACCTTGAGCACCACCGTGCGCGCGAGGAGCGCCTCCGCGGCGAGGCCTTCCGCGACCCAGCCCGCCGCGCGCGCGACGGCCTCCTCGAGCGCGGGGCCCGGCGGGAGGTCGTCGTGGAACGTCGTCTCGCTGCCGACGCTCTTGCGCTCCCACGCGGGGTCGACGGGCGAATCGTCCAGGCCGCGCGCGAGCGCCGCGAGGCGCGGCCCCCACACGCCGAGTTCGCGCGCAAGCAGCGCGACGGGCGTGGCCGCGAGATCGGCGCACGTCTTCACGCCGAGGTCCTCGAGCCGCTCCGCGGTCTTCGGCCCCACGCCCGGGATCTTCCGCGCGGGAAGCGGCGCGAGGAAGCGCTCCTCCTCGCCCGGACGCACGACGGTGAGGCCGCGCGGCTTCTGCATGTCGGTCGCGATCTTCGCGACGAGCTTCGACGGCGCGACGCCCCAGCTCGTCGAGAGGCCGTGGTCGCGCCGCACCTCAGCCGCGACGCGCGCGGCGAGCGCGCGGGCCTCGTCGAAGTCGCCCCGCGTGCGCTCCGTCACGTCGAGGTACCCCTCGTCGATGCCGCCGGGCTCGAGCACGTCCGCGTGCCGCGCGATCGTCGCGAACACCTCGCGGCTCACGGCGGCGTACCGCTCGATGTCCGGCGGCAGGTAGACGGCGTCCGGGCACGCGCGCCACGCCTGCGTCATCGGCATCGCGCTCCGGATGCCGAAGGCGCGCGCCTCGTAGCTCGCGGTCGCCACGACGCCGCGCCCGCGCCCGCCTTCGGGGTCGGCGCCGATCACGACGGGCTTGCCCTTCAGGGACGGATCGTCGCGCTGCTCGACGCTCGCGTAGAAGGCGTCGAGGTCGAAATGCAGGAT
>DATLGO010000030.1 GCA_035540375.1 Candidatus Thermoplasmatota archaeon | reverse complement strand
CGCCTATGTTCGAGGAGGTCGAACCCTGGGGTGGCCATGAAGACCCGCCGATTGCGGCTGAGGGAGCTTCTCGGCAGCCGCGAAGAGGGTTTTGCCCTGCGGGAGATCGAAGACATCTTCGAGATCGACCGCTCGACGCTTCTTGCGGACCTCCGGCACCTCCAGATGTCGCTCCGGCACGCGGAGGAGCGCCTCTTCATGGTCCCCGCGCGGTGCGACGCCTGCGGGTTCATCTTCGCGAGCGAGGAGCCCAAGGCGCCCTCGAAATGTCCCTCCTGCAAGCGGCGCGGGATCCTCGACCCGGTGTTCAAGGTCGCCTCGGCCTGAAGGCCGGTTATTGAAGTCTCATTCTCGAAGCGCGAAAAGGCCTTCTATATCCCGACCCGTCCCGATCCGGGGTCCCGGCCCCTGGGAGACTGGAAATGATGAGACTCAAGGCTACATTTTGCGTCGCGACCACCGCGCTCGTGCTCCTTCCGACCGTCCTCGCGGCGCCGCCGCGGGTCGTCGAAGACCCGGCGGATGCCGACCTCGGCCCGCTCGACATCCTCGGCGTCTGGATCACGAGCAATGGTCAGGCGATCACGGTCACCGCGGCCGTCCGAGACCTGTCCCAGCCCGATCCCGTGGCGCACAACCTGGATTACTACCACGTCGCGGTGCGCCTGTACCGCTCGCATGCAAGCGCCGCGGACATCGACCTCCACGCGGAAGTCTACCTCCGGGAGACGTCCCACCGGGGCCTGCCGAACGCCCGCTACCTCGGCATGCCGCGCGAATCCCCGCACATCCCCAGCGAGCCGGGCACGTATGCATGGCTTCACACCGGACACGCGCACCGGTACTACCTCGACGACGTCACCGTCCGCTTCGACCCCGGAAGCTCGACGATCACGTGGACCGTCCCCTACACGATGATGCGCCAGGGCTCGGTGTTCGCGCCGGCGAAGGTGGCCGACCAGGTCTTCCGCTCGAACGAGGTCCTCAAGGGGTCCCAGCAACACCGAGGCCCCTTCGCTGAGACGATGATGACGTACGCGGGCCTCACGGTCGACGAGGTCACGCACCCGTCCGACTACTCGGTCACGCTCGTGTAGGCGGCCGGACCTGTTTTCTACCCACGGGGCCCTCGGGGCCCCGTGGACGTCCCTTTCTACAAGCAGACGCTCGACTTCTCGTGCGGTCCCGCCTGCCTTCTCATGGCGCTGAAGGCCCAGGACGCGGCGACCCCGCACAGCTTCGAGCTCGAGGTGGACCTCTGGCGCGAGGCGACCATCGGGGCCGTGCCCGCGACGATGCCGCACGGCCTCGCGCTCGCCGCGTGGCGACGCGGATTCTCGACGCGGCTCGTCGTCTCCTCGACCAACCCGCCGTTCGAGGCCCGCATCCGCGCGCGGATGTACGTGGGGCCGTGGCAGGACGCGCTCGGCCGCATCTGGGACGACCTTCGCGCCCGCACCCTCGCGGCGGGCATCCGCGAAGAGGTGCGACCCGTCGCGCTCGCGGACGTCGACCGCGCGCTCGACGCGGGCGAGGTCCCCATCATCCTCACCGACACGGGCCACTTCAGCGAGGACGAAAAGGACATCCCGCATTGGGTCGTCGTGGGCGAGCGCTCGCACCGCGGCTACGTCGTGCACGACCCGCTCCACGACACCGCGGCCCGCGCCACGCTCAACGCGAAGGATCTCGAGGCCGCCCTCGGCTACCAGGGGGACCAGGCCCTCGTCGCCGTCGGTCCGAGGCGTTGAGAAGCGTTTTCAGCACAGGGGGCGTTCGCGGGCCGTGAGCGATCCCCTCCCCGGCCGATTCGCGGGGCGCCGCGTGTACGTCACGGGCGCGACAGGCTTCATCGGCGGCCACCTCGTCGACGCGCTCCTCGCGGAGGGCGCGGAGGTCACCGCCCTCGCCCGGCCGTCCGAGCGCGCGAAGGTGCTCGCGCTCAAGGGCGTCGCGGTGCACGAGGGAAGCGTCACCGACCCCCGATCGATCGTCATCGAGCGGCAGGACATCGTGATCCACGGCGCGGCCTGGGTGGGCTACGGCATCCCGCGCAGGAAGCGGTCCCTTTTCCGCGCGACCAACGTGGACGCCACGCGGCACGTCCTCGACGCGGCGCGCGCGGCGGGCGCCCGGAAGGCGATCCACGTGTCGTCCATCGCGGCGCTCGGCCGCGCGCCGGGCGTCATGACCGAGGAGACGCGGACGGACCGCGCGCCGATCTCCCTCTACGAGGAGACGAAGCGGGCGGCGCATGCGATCGCGCTCGAGTATCCGGACCTCCAGATCGCGCTCCCGATGCCGGGCCTCGTCGTCGGCGTGGGCAGCGCGTTCGACCCGCTCCTCGCCGCCGCCGCGCGCGGGCGCGTTCCGGTCGGCCTCGCGGGCGACGCGACGAAGGGGTGGGTGCACGTGCGCGACGTCGTCGAGGCCACGCTCGCGATGGCGGCGGGTCCCGCGCGCGGACCGTTCCTCCTCGTGAGCGACAACATGCCGACCTCGGAGTTCTTCGCGCGTTTCGCGAAGCTCGCGGGCGCGAAGCCCCCGAAGGCGCTCGTCCCCGCGGGTCTCCTGCGCGCGGGCGCGACGCTCGTGGAGCGCGCCTACAACGCGGCCGGCCGGACGCCGCCCGTCTCGGGAGAGCTCCTCCGGGGCCTCTCCATCCCCATGACCTACGACGCCTCGCGGGCCCGACAGGCCCTCGGGTGGAGCCCGGATCTCTGGGGTAACCTTCGCCGGGATCTCCCGGATTACAGGGAGATGTGACGCGGCGCGACGCCCCCGCGCCGCTCGGCGAGCGTGAGGCCGAAATAGGCGTCGACGCGCGTCCCGACGTAGGCCGACAGGGCTTCGACGTCGTTCACACCCGTGTCCAGGTTCGAGCGGATCCGATCGCGATAGGCCCGGTCGACGCGGGCGCCGTTCGCGAAAAGGAGCCTGGACAGGTCCTCGACGAGGCGTTCGCCCCGACGATCCCAGTCCGTGAGAAGGATGACGCGGCGCGGCGCGGCCGCAGCGACGGACTCGCAGAGCGAGACGAGGCTCACGCCGCGGTTGACGGCCGTCACGACGCCCGCGCACCCGAGGGCGCGCAGGGCCGCCACGTCGCGCGGGCCTTCCACGAGGATGGGCGCGTCCGTGTTCGCGTCCACGAGCTCGTCGAGGACCGCGAGGAGACGGTCGAAGCGCTCCCGTTCGAGGGTGGGCAAATCCGCTCAGGTTTCCCCTGGTGCGGGAAACGGCATAAAGATGGCGGGAACGCGCCTCGAACGATCGAACCCGCGCTCAGTAGCGCGCGAACAGCGTCAGGACGGCCATCGAGACGCCGAGCGAGCCGAGCCCGATCGCGACCGCGATGACGGTCCCGAGGTGGGGCGTGAGGCCGCCGAAGCCGTACCACAGGTTCGCGCCGAGGGGGAGGGCGAGGAAGAGGCCCGCGATCGCCGTGATGACGCCGACGAGGATGACGGTGCGGCGCCACGGGTCCGGGATGTCGATCGGGTGACGGGACTTGAGCTTCTGGAGCAGCTCAGACCACCGGGCGCCAAGAAGCCGGGCCCCGTCATGAACCTTCCGGGGCCTCGGGCCGCCGGGGGCCGGCGCCGAGGGGCGACACCTCGACGATCGCCCCGGGAGAAACGACGTCGTCGGCGTCGCGCACGCGCAGGCCGTTCACGACGACCGCGACGTCCCGCGCGAGCGTCGCGAACTCCCCGCGGCCCTCGAAGGCGTGCTCGACCACGTCGGACGCGCCGAGGCGCACGCCCGCGAGGCGCAGGCATTCGCCGACCGTGTCGCCGAAGACCTCGACCTCGAGGGCCTCGAGCGCGCCGAGGGCGTCGCCGAACTCGGGGGAGAAGCGGACGACCGGCATGCATGTGGCTGCAATCTGCCTTGGTATGAGCCCATTGGCGCGGCCGTCGATACGGAGGCTTGAAGGTCGCCCCTCGCCTTCCCCGCGCGATGGCGGACCCCGCGGGGATCGTGTGGCGGCCCACGCCCGAGATCGCGGCCGAGGCGAACGTCGCCCGATTCATGCGGCGCGTCGGCGCGAAGCGCTACGAGGACCTGCTCGCGCGCTCCCAGGGGGACGTCGCCTGGTTCTGGGGCGAGGTCGAGCGCGACCTCGGCTTCGACTGGTACGAGCCCTACAAGGACGTCGTGGACGAGTCCGCGGGCGTCATGTGGGCGAAGTGGTTCGTCGGCGGTCGCACGAACATCGCGCTCAACTGCGTGGATCGGCACGCGACGGGCCCGCGCCGCAACAAGCTCGCGATCGTCTGGGAAGGCGAGAACGGCGAGGTGCGGAAGCTCTCGTACCGCGATCTCTCGGTCCTCGTGGACGGCCTCGCGAACGTCCTTCGCGCGCGCGGCATCGGGAAGGGCGACGCGGTCGGCGTCTACATGCCGATGATCCCCGAGGCGGCCGCGGCGCTCCTCGCGATCGCGAAGGTGGGCGGCATCTTCGTCCCGCTCTTCTCGGGCTTCGGCGCGGACGCGATCGAGAAGCGCCTGAAGGACGCGGACGCGAAGGCGCTCGTCACGGCCGACGGGTTCCTCCGGCGCGGCGACCCCGTTCTCATGAAGGAGATCGCGGACGAGGCCGTCAACCGCGTGCCCTCGGTCGCGACGGTCGTCGTGCATCGCCGCCTCGGCGAGCTCGCGGCCGTGCCGTGGCACGACGAGCGGGACGTGGACTGGGCCGAGGCCGTCGCTTCCGCCGGGACCCTCCGCGCCACCGAGCCGATGGATGCCGAGGACCCATGGATGGTCATCTACACGAGCGGCACGACGGGCCGACCGAAGGGCTCCGTGCACGTCCACGGCGGGTTCATGGTGAAGGTCGCGCAGGAGGTCGCGCACCAGGTCGATCTGCGCGAGGACGACATCCTGTTCTGGTTCACGGACATGGGCTGGATCATGGGGCCGTGGGAGATCGTCGGCGGCCTCGCGCTCGGCGGCACGGTGCTGCTGTACGAGGGCTCCCCGGACTGGCCCGCGCCCGACCGCCTGTGGTCGCTCGTCGAGCGCCACGGCGTCACCATCCTCGGCATCTCGCCCACGCTCATCCGCAGCCTCATGAAGCACGGCGACGAGCCGCCGCGGGAGCACGACCTCTCGTCGCTGCGCATCCTCGCCTCCACCGGCGAGCCCTGGAACCCCGAGCCGTGGCTCTGGACCTTCAGGGAGATCGGCGGCGAGCGCTGCCCCATCATCAACCTCTCGGGCGGGACCGAGGTCGGCGCCTGCTTCCTGTCCCCGACGCCGCTCACGCCCCTCAGGCCCACGAGCCTCGGCCACCCCGCGCTCGGCATGGCGGTCGACGTCGTCGACGATGCCGGAAACCCGGTTCCCCGCGGCACCGTGGGCGAGCTCGTCGCGAAGCGTCCGTGGCCGGGCATGACGCGCGGGCTCTGGAAGGACCCCGAGCGCTTCATCGAGACGTACTGGTCGCGCTGGCCCGGTCTCTGGTACCACGGCGACTTCGCCTCGATCGACGCGGAGGGCAACTGGTATCTGCACGGCAGGAGCGACGACACGATCAAGATCGCCGGAAAACGCGTCGGACCCGCCGAGGTGGAGAGCATCCTCGTCGACACGGGTCTCGTCGTCGAGGCGGCCGCGATCGGCGTTCCCGACCCGGTGAAGGGCGAGAGCGTGCATGCGTACGTCATCCTCAAGCCGGGCGTCTCCGCGACGCCCGAGGTGGAGGCCAAGCTCGCGAAGGCGGTCGCGGAGGCGCTCGGGAAACCGTTCAGGCCCGCGGGCATCCATCCGGTGCGCGATCTGCCGCGCACGCGCAACGCGAAGATCCTCCGGCGGGCCGTCAGGGCGCGCGCGACAGGTCGCGAAGCGGGCGACCTCACGGCGCTCGCGAACCCGCAGGCCCTCGACGAGATCCGGCGGGTCACGGAAGGTTGAAGCGTCCGCGCGCGCGAGCGTGGAGCATGCCCACGCGCCACGTCACGAAGCGCGACGGTCGCCTCGAGGGCGAGCCCGACGTGGACCACCTCAACGAGGCCGAGCGCCTCGCGAAGGAAGCCGAACGCGACCTCACGAGCCTGAGCGCGCCGCCGCCGCGCGCGAAGGAACCGCGGTCCCGCTGAGGACAGACTCAAGAAGCCCGAGCCCGTTCGCCCGCGCGTGCCGGAACCCGCGATCCGGGCGCAGGCCCTCGTCCGCACGTTCGACCGCAAGCCCGAGCAGGGCATGGGCGCCGCGATCAAGCGCCTCGTGGGTCGCGGACCTCCGAAGGGGACCATCACCGCCGTGGACCACGTCGACCTCGAGGTCGCGCGCGGCGAGTTCTTCGGCCTCCTCGGCCCGAACGGCGCGGGAAAGACCACGCTCGTGAAGCTCCTCTCCACGCTCCTTCTTCCATCCTCGGGAACCGCGGAGGTCGCGGGCCTCGACGTCGTGAAGGACGCCGACGCGGTGCGGCGGAAGGTCGGGGTCGTGCTCGGCGGCGAGCGCGCGCTGTACTGGCGCCTCACGGGACGCGAGAACCTCTGGTACTTCAGCCAGCTCTACGACATGCCGGCGAAGGACGCCCGCCGTCGCATCGACGCGCTGCTCGACGTCGTGGACCTCGCCGACCGCGCCGATGAGCGCGTCGAGAACTATTCGAAGGGGATGAAGCAGCGGCTGCACGTCGCGCGCGGCCTCCTCAACGACCCCGACGTGCTCCTCCTCGACGAGCCGTCCATCGGGCTCGACCCCCACGCGGCGCGAAGCGTCCGCGCCCTCGTCAAGGATCTGACCACGAAGCATGGCAAGACCGTCGTCCTCACGACGCACTACATGTACGAGGCCGACCAGCTCTCGGACCGCGTCGCCATCATGAGCCGCGGCCGCATCCTCGCGGTCGGCACGCCCACGGAGCTCAAGGAGCGCTATGGCGGCGCGCACGCGCTCGTCGTCGAGGTGGCGCGCGCCGGCGACGCCCTCGCGGCGCGCCTGGGCGAGGTGCCGGGCGTCGCCCGCGCGACGGAGGCGGGACACGATCCCGCGCGCGGCGTTTCGCGGTTCCGCCTCCTCCCCGTGGAGGGTGCGACCGAGAACGGGCTCGCGGCCGCGGTCGCGGAGACGGTGAAGCGCGCGGGCGCCTCGCTCATCGAGTACCGCATCGACCGGCCCACGCTCGAGGACGCGTTCGTGCGGGCCACGGGGGAGACCCTGGAATGACGACGACCGCGTGGGGCCGTTCGATCCGCGCGGCGCTTTACAAGAACTGGCGCCTTTCGATCACCTATCCGACGTGGCTCCTGCAACGGCTCCTGTCGCCCCTCGTCTGGGTCGCGATCGCCGTGTACGCCTACACGGGCGTCGCCGACCCCGCGCGCATCGCCGAGGCGTTCGCCGAAGCCGCCGGCACGACCGGCTTCACCGGCTTCCTCATCCTCGGGCAGACGCTCTTCTCGTTCTTCCTCGGCATGAACTGGCGAGGCGGCATGGCCATCCAGCGCGAGCGCTGGTACGGCACGCTCGAGATCGTCATGCTCGCGCCGACCTCGCGCGTCGCGTTCATCCTCGGCGAGAGCGTCTACGGTCTGCTCGACTCCGGTTGGACGGTCCTCCTTGCGATGGTCATCGCGATGTTCGCGTTCGACGCCCGCTTCACCGTCGCGCACCCGGAAGCCGCGCTCCTCGCCGTCCTCCTCGCGCTCCTTGCGATGGTCGCCCTCGGCGTGTTCTTCTCGGGCTTCTACCTCCTCACGCGCTCCGCGGGTCCCCTCTCCTCCGCGGTGCAGGCGCCGATCCGCTTCCTCGCGGGCGTGCAGTTTCCCGTAAGCGCGCTCCCGACCCAGATCCAATACGCGAGCTTCGCCATTCCAGTGACGTACGGCATCGCGGCCGTGAGACGCGTCTTCCTCGCCGGGGGCGACATCGCCGCCGTCTCGGGCGAGCTTCTCGCGCTCGCCCTCTCGACCGTCGTGTTCTTCGCGATCGGAGCGTATCTCATCGGCCGCATGGAGAAGGAGGCGAAGAGGCGGGGGACGCTCCATGTCTATTGAGACCTACGCGCGGACGTTCCGCGGGACCTACGTCCTGAACCTCAAGAGCCAGTTCCGGTTCTACACGTGGGCGGGCTGGCTCGTCGCGGAGCTCATCGGCCCCTTCATGCTTTTTGCCTCCGCGTGGGTCATCGCCCGCATCGTCGCGGGAGGCGGCACGCCGCCGCGCTTCCTCGAAGCCACCGGCTATCCGGACTACCTGGCGTTCGTGCTCCTCGGGCTTGCGTTCAACGGGCTCGCGCAGACCGCGCTCGAAGGCGGCGGGAACGCGGTCTATGAGGAGGAAAGCGCGGGGACGTGGGACCTCGTCGCGCTCACGCCGATGAACCGCTTCGTCTGGATGTTCTCGAAGACGCTTGCGGGCCTCACGGCGATGCTCCTCGACACCGCCATCGTCGTCGCCGTCGGGGCGATGTTCGTCTCGCTCGTCCTCACGCCCTCGAGCGTCCTCGTCGCGCTCGCGGGCCTCGTCCTCACGCTCTTCGCGCTCCAGGGCTTCGGCTTCCTCATGGCCGCGGCGGGCCTCATCTGGAAGCAGCCGTTCGCGCTCGCGATCCTCCTCGCGCCGATCGTGATCCTGCTTTCGGGCATGATGTTCCCGATCTCCGCGCTTCCGGGCTGGGCGCAGGTCGTCAGCATGGCCTTCCCGCTGACGCATGGCATCGAGGTGGCGCGCGGCGCGCTCCTCCTCGGCCTCGGCTTCGCGGAGCTCGCGGGTCCGTTCACGATGCTCGCGCTCACGGGCGCCGCCCACATGGCGGTCGGCTACACGGCGTTCCGGATCATGGAGCGGCGCGCGCTCGCCTCCGGCAAGCTCGGCCGCTACTGAAGGGCGAGCGGCGCGGGAACGTCCGCGAGCGGGCCCGTCACGACCCCCGACTTGATCGCGTGGACGCGGGCGTACTCGCGGTCTGCGCCGGGGCGCTTCGGAAGCTCGGACTCTCCCGCGAGGACCTTGACCGCCGCTTCGATGGAGAGGTGGTTGACCTCGCCGTAGCCCTGCCAGGCGAAGCGGGCGTCCTCCGGGATCGCGTCGCCGGGGACGACGCCGCCCGCGGGCTCGGCGCCGCAGGCGCGGCCGTCGCTCGGGTCGTTCGTGGGCTTCGCGAGGGCCGTGTGGTAGAGCACGTCCTTGAACTCGCGCAGCGTGAAGACGCCGTCCGCGAGCGGGCCCGCGGCCGGGAGCGTCGCGTTGCCGTCCGCGCGCGCGAGGACGACGGATTCGTCGGCCTTGCGGAGCGAGTCCCACGCGCCCGAGGGGAGGGTGAGCGTCGAATCGACGACGGCGCCGACCGCGGTGTGGCCGAGGATGCGGCGCGCCTCGAGGAGCATCTTGGCGCCGCCGCCCGCGCTGAAGGGCGTGGCGCTCGACGTGCCGCCGCCCGTGTCGGCGATCTTCGCGGTGGACGAGGCGCTCGCGGCCGGGTTGTCGCAGCCGTCCGCGGAGATGTAGGGGTCCTGGTTGTGCCAGTGCGACATCTTGTCGTTGTCGTTCGCGCCGACGCTGATCGCGTCCGGAACGCCGGACGTGCCGCGCAGCCACGAAGGGAAGCCGAGAAGACCCATGTTCCCCACGCCGTTGCCGGTCGAGGCGAAGAAGGGCTTCGCATGGCTCGCCTTGACGTACGCCTCGATGCCGCCATTGTCGAGAAGGTTCGGCACGAGCGGGACGATGCTGTAGGGGCTGATGCCCGCGGAGATCGAGATGATGTCGATCCACGGCTGGTCCGCGGCCCACGCCACCGCTTCGGGCGAGAAGCCCTGGACGATCACGAGGTCCACGTCGTCCGCGCCGCCGATCGCGATCGTGTTGCCGGCCGCGCGGCTCGTCGTCATCGTGCCGTGCGTGTAGCTCTTCGGCTTGTCGAGGATGAGGGGCCAGCCGTCCAGCTTCTCGGAGCGGAACGAGATGGCGCCCACGACCTTCGTGCCGGGGAAGGTGTAGAGCTTCTTCGCCTCGAGCGCGTCGAGCGCGGCGCGGTTCTTCGCGACCGCGGGCTCGAAGTCCGCGGCGTCGAAGTCGAGGCGCACGACGGTCGCGTCCGCGGGGAGGTACGCGGGCGGCTCGAAGCCGGCGCGGCGATACTCCTCGTGGAAGAGATTCATGCCCGTGTCGATGACGGCGATGACCACGCGCGGCTTCGCCGCGTCGGTCGTCGCCGGGTCTACGGGGTCCTGGGACGGGGCGTCGTTCGTGCCGATGCAGCCCGCGAAGGCGGCGGCGATGAAGGCGGCCGCGAGGGCCAGGGCGGAGGCGATGCGCATGGCCTCCGGACCCGCCATCCCCTTCTAAAGGACTTCTAGCACACGTCGCCCCGGGTCATCCCCGCCGCGACCGCGGCTCCTTCTCGTCCACGGGGCGGCAGAGGGCGGAGCTCCGCTCGAGGTACCGGTTGATGCCGATGACGGCGATCTCCGAGCCGTATTCGGCGATGCGGCGCAGGCTCCAGAGGATCGCGCGGAGGCTTGCGACCTGGGCGGGATCGTCGGAGGCGTCCACGATCTCCCTCAGGAGATCCTCCTCGCTCGCCTCGACGCGGGCCTTCGCCTCGATGGCCTTGTTCGCGAGGTGCATGTCGTGCACGAAGATGGAGGCGAGCGCGTCCGCCACGATCTGCGCGCTCGTGTCGCTCGTTTTTCGAAGACGTCGGACGACGGCGGGGTCGAGCGCCCGGCCCGAGTCGAGGATCTTGACCGCGTTCCGCGCGATGTTGTCCGCGTAGTCCGCGACGTGCTCGAGATTCTTCGCGATGAGACGGTTGCCCACGATGGGGAGCGAATCATGGATCCCGATCTTCTCGGCGAGCGACGGGTCGGCCTGCGCGCTGAGGAGGAGCCTCAACGCGAGCCAGTAGATCATGTCCGCCTCGTCCTCGCGGCCCACCGCGTCCTCGGCGAGGCTCTTGTCCTTCTTCTCGAGGGCCTCGATCGCCTCGCGCTGCATCGTCGCCCCGATGGTGTAGAGCCGCTTGATGACGGTCTCCATCGGGAAGCGCGCCGCGTCGATCGAGCACTGGAGCTCGATCTCGTCGGGCGTCTCCATCATGATGCCGAGGCCCATGAGCTTGCTCACCGCGCTCCGGACCTCCTGGATGTGCTCGCTGCGGATGCGCGACTTCGACTTGATGCGCAGGTGGTTGCGGCCAATCACGTAGTTGCCCACGACCACGCGGCCGAGCATCCCGACCTCGTCGCAGAGGTCCGCGTTCACGACATATTCGATCTGCGCGGGTCCGCGCTCGGCTTCGCCCACGCGGCTCGGCATGACGCGGAGCGTTCCGTCCTTCAAGGGCTCGAAGAGCACGATGTCGCCCTTGCGCAGCCCGTTCGCCTCCGCCCACTCCTTCGGGAGCGATACGCTCAGCGTCGAGGCGCCAACCTTCTGGACCTTGCGGGACTCCACGAGAGTCTATACCTCACGATTTCATATATAGACATGAGGCTGAATCTACGAACAAGGGCCCAGAGGGGCATACAAGCTTTTAGCCGGAGCCCCAGGGGATCGGGACGTCGGCGGCGGCGACGAACACCTGGTGCATGTTCCCCATCCCCGCGCCTCCGCCCGTGAGGTGGAAAACGTGCGTCGCCCCCGGGGCAAACCCGCCGGCGGAGCGTGCCGACCCGAAACTACAGTGGCACGATGTCGAGGTCCCGTCGACGTCGAGCCGCATGGCGTGCGAGGCCGCGAGGATCCCGGCATGGAACGTGCCGACGATCGTGTGATGGCCCCGGACTTCGAGCGTCGAGGCCGCGGCCACGTGCGCGCCCGCGGGCCGCGCAGCCGCGATGACGTCGGCGGCTCCACGGAAATCGCTTGTCCCGTACGCCCGGATGGCGTCGCCTTCGACGGATGCAACGTCCGCCGGGCCCGCGCTCCGCACAGCCCAGGCCCATCGCGCCCCGCCGGAAGCGAGGAGCACGAGCCGCGCCGTCTGTCCTGTTTCCTGGCCGGGAACGCTGTTGTATTCGAAGCGGACGGCGGCCCCCCACCCATTCGCGATCGACGGGAGGCTCGTCTCGACAAGCGGGTCGCCAAGGATCGCGCCGTCCACGACGAGTTCCGAGCGGCCATCGTTGTTGATGACCTGCGCCATGCCCGCGAGGCGCCCGTTCGGCGCGTAGGCCGCGATGGCCGCGTGCCCCGGGCTCGCGATGTTGTACGATACGACCTCGACGTGCGTGCGATGCGCCGCCATCGAGACCTCGAGGGCGACCCACCCCGCCCCGGGCCCTCCGCCCTCGACGATCGGGCTCGTCCCCTTCGGATCGAACGTGTCCTCGGTCCCCGCGGCGACGAAGGGCGCAAGGAGCGCGAGGGCGAAGGCGAAAGCGAGCGGGCGCGCGGGGAGACGACGCATGCGCCGCGAGGCGCCGGTCGCCTCATAGCGCCGCGCCCTCCGTGTCGGCGGGGATTTCGCGGCACCACGCAAACCGTTTAAAGAGCGGCGTCGCCTAGCGCGGACGATGCGACGCCTCGCGACCCTCGCGGTCCTCCTCGCGCTTGCGGGCGCGGGGCTCGCCGGGAACGCCGCGCCCCGCGCGGCCTTCGTCGCAACGGGCGCCGGGGAACTCGGGGTTGTCTTCGACCGCGCGGAAACCGTCGCGGGCGTCCCCGGCGCGGGCGTGGACGCGGTCGCGGAGGCCTACGCGGCGGCGCTGCGCCGCGCGCTCGAGCGCCCCCCCGGCGTTTCGCTCGACGTCTCCTCCCTTCTCGGAGCCGAAGCCGTGGAGGTGCGCGTCGTCGCCTCGGGCGCGAACGCCACCCTCGAGGCGCGCCTCGTGGACAGAGGGACCTTCGCGACGCGCGCGGCCGCGCCCGCCGCGCACGCCCATCCGGCGACGACGTTCCGCTTCGCCGTGTCGCCGCGGGACGCCGCTTCGCTCGCCGTCGTCGTGGTGGCCCTCGGGCCCGATGGCGTCGTCCTCCAGTCGGCCGCGCACGCTCTCGACGACGACCGCACGACGCGCCAGTCCGCGCGCGCGGTGCTCGTGGAGCGCATCGGCCCCGCCGCGTGCGACGGGTGCGGGACGGTGGATCTCGCCCTTCTCCGGCTCGAAGGGGAACACGGGCTTTCCGCGGCCTCGGCGGACGCCGCGCCCCGCGGCTACGTCGGGACGGTGGATGCCGCGCGTCTTGCGGCCGGGCTCGCGCTCGGCGGCGCCCTCGCGGCCGCGCTCGTCGCGTTCGGGAGGCGCGCCGCGTGATCGCGCCCGGGGACGCCGTCCTCGCGCTCGCCGCGCTCGCGGGCGCCGTCGCCGTCGCCACCTCGACCGGCGTGGCCCTCGGGCGCTTGGGGCTTGCGAGGCTCGCGGACCGCGCGCTCGCCGCGCACGTCGCCTTCCTCGGGCTCGCCCTCGCAACCCTCGTCGCGTCCTTCGTCGTCGCGGACCTCTCGATCGCGTACGTCTGGGACCACACGTGGGTCGGCTTCCCGCCGCACTACCGCCTCGCGGGCCTCTGGGCCGGCGGCGAGGGCACGCTCCTCCTCTGGGCCCTCCCGGCGGCGGCCGCGCTCCTCGTCGAGGCACGAACGCCGCGCGGGTCGCCGGCTTTCCGCCATGCCTGGCGCGCGCTCGTCGTCGGCGTCACCGCGGCCTTCGCGCTTGCCCTCGCGGCGCACGGCCTCTTCGCGCCCACGGATCCGATGCTCGCCGCCGCCGTGCCCGAGGGACGCGGCATGCCCGAGAGCCTCGTGACGCCGCTCATGATCATCCACCCGCCGCTCCAGTTCGTCGGGTACGCGCTCGTCCTCGTCGCCGCGGGGGCGGCCGTTTCGGGCCTCCTCACGGGAGACGGCGCCTGGATCTCCCGCGCTTTCGCGTGGGCGCGTCCCGCTTGGCTCGTCGCGACGGTCGGCCTCGGCCTCGGCGGGCTCTGGGCGTACTACGCGCTTTCCTTCGGGGGCTTCTGGGCGTGGGACCCCGTCGAAACGGCGAACCTGATGCCGTGGCTCGCGCTCACCGCCTTCCTCCACGCCGCGAAACCGCGCGAGCGCTTCGGCGACCTCGCGCTCGCCGCGCCGACGCTCCTTGCGGGGGCCTTCTGGCTCACCCTCTTCGCCTCGTTCGCGACGCGTTCGGGCCTCTGGGTCTCCGTGCACGCGTTCACGGACCCCTCGACCCGCTTCGACCCCGACCCGCTCGCGCGGACGCTCGCGCTCGTCGGGACGAGCGAGCCCACGGCGCTCTTCGCCGCGCTTCTCGCGGCGGCCGCGCTCGTGACCGCGGCCGCGCTCGTCCTCGCGGCCTCCCGCGGAGGCCCGCTCGCGCTGCCGGCGCGCGCGGTCGCGGGGGCGCTCGGCCTCGCGGCGGGCGTCGCCGCCGTCGATCCCCGCCTCGCGCTCGGCGCGCTTTTCGAAGCCGGGGCGGCGCTCCCGCTCCTCGGTCCCGCGGAGGGCGTCGGGCTCCTCGCGCTCGCGATCCTCGCGGGGCCCGTGATCGCGCTGCATCTCGCGCGCGACGGCGATGCGCCGATGCCGGACATCCTCTCGCAACGCGCGCTCCTCGCGGCCGCGGCCGCGCTCCTCGGCCTCGCCGCGGCGGTCGCGTTCATCGTGAACTTCCAGGTCGTGAACGCGATCGACCGCTCGCCGTTCGACGAGCGCGCGCCGTTCGTCGCGATCCCGCTCGTGATGGTCCTCACCGTCGCGCTCGCCTCGCGCACCCTCGGGCGACGCGGCGCGCTCGCGCTCGCGGCGGGCGGCCTCTTGCTCGGCCTTGCGGGCTTCGCCTCGTTTCCCGACCGCGCCGTCGTCGCGCTCGCGCTTCCCGTCCTCGCCGCGGGCGCCGTCGCCGCGTTCCTCCGCATGCTCGTCGCGGCGCGCGCGCCCGGCGGGTCGCGGCGGCGCGACATCGGCGGCGCGCTCGCGCTCGCGGCCGCCATCTTGAACATGGCCTTCTGGTCGAACCCGCCGACCGCGCTCGGCGGTCTCGGCGCCTTCCTCCTCGGCTTCGGCCTCGCGGCGGCCGCCTTCGTCGCAAGCGCGCTCGCGCTCGCGGGCGCCGCCCCGCGCGTCGCGCGCCTCGCGCCGTGGCTCGCGCTCGCCGGACCCGCGCTCCCGCTCGCCGCCGTCGCGGCCGTCCTCCTCGCGCGCTCGGCGAGCGGGACCCGGACGTTCGCGGAGGCGCTGCCGAACCTGCGCCACGCGGGCATGCATCTCGCGCACCTCGCGCTCGTGTTCGGCCTTCTCGGCTACGCCGTCTCCACGTACGGCGCCGCGACGGGCGCGTTCGCGGAGGTCGCGCCCGGCGAGACGGTGGCCGTCGGCGCCTGGACGTTCACGTTCGCCGGCGTCGAGAGCCGTGAAGGCGTCGGCTTCACCGAGCGCGTGGCCGTCGAGCTCGACGCCGCCCGCGACGGCGCGCGCGTCGCGACGCTCCCCGTCGCGCTCGAGTGGAGCCACCTTCCGCCCATCGGCCAATACGTCGCGCGCCTGCACGTCGAGCGGACGCTCCTCGAGGACGTCTACGTGCACCCCGCGCGCTTCCGCACCGCGGACGACGGGTGGGTCGAGCCGCGGCCCGGCGCGTTCGAGCGTTTCTCGAGCGACCGCGTGACGGCGGCGGCCTTCGAGGTGCGTGTCCTCCCGCTCATGACGTTCGTGTGGAGCGGCCTCACGCTCATGGCCTTCGGGATGACGCTCGTCGTCGCCGCGGCCGCGCTCGAGCGCCGCGCCGGGCGCCGGAGCGCGCCGCGGGCGCGGCCCCTCGCGGTCGTCGCGCGGGAAAAATGAGGAACCCGGGATGGGAGGCTGGGTCGGGGGCAGGATTCGCGCCCGGGCTCCTGGCCCGAGGTCGCCTTCCGCGGCCTTGGCCCCGCCGCTCGGACTGTCGCGACAGTATAGACTCCGAAGGATTCAGGAGCATGAGCCCGCTTGCGGGAAGCATGACCGGCGAGCGCCCGATGGGCGAGACGCGGACGCGCATGGTTCGCCTCATGATGCCGACCGACGCGAACCCGAGCGGGAACGTGCACGGCGGCGCGATCATGAAGTACGTCGACGAGGTGGCGGGCATCGTCGCGCACCGCCACTGCCGGCGCAACGTCGTCACGGCGCGCATGGAGCGCATGGACTTCCACGAGGCCGTCTTCGTGGGCAACGTGCTCACGCTCGACGCGATCCTCGCGCACACGGGCCGCACGAGCATGGACGTCGTGGTCCACATCACCGCGGAGGACATGGACACGGCCGAGGTCGTGCACACGGGCACCGCGTGGCTCACGATGGTCGCGCTGAACGAGCGCCACCGGCCCGTCCCCGTCCCGCGCGTCGTCCCCGCGACCGAGGAGGAGAAGCGCCTCTACGAGGAAGCGCGCAACCGGCGCGAGGCGCGGAAGAAGGAGGAGAAGGGAAGGTAGGGTTCGGGGCCTTCGGTGGTGCTCATCGCGGGCGCGCGGCTTTGCGGTCACATCCCGCGCGTCGCGATGCGGTCCGCGTCGGCGTTCCGGGGACGCGCGCTCGAGCGTCCCGTGATGACCTCGGGCTCGAGCTTGAGGAAGCGGAAGCCGGGCTCGCCCGCGCGGCGCGGCTCGCCGTGCTCCGTGACGCCGTAGGCGGGCGGCATCGGGACCGCCATGAGCGCGTCCATCGCGCGCGCCGCCTCCTCCTGGAAGTCGACAGGCCTGATCGGGCCGCTCGCGATCACGCTCTCCCATTCGTCCTCGCTCCATGCGCGGACGACGGTGAGGCACGCCTCGCGCGTGCGGGCGATGTACTCGTCCTTGAGGCCCGGGTTCGCGTGGAACCAGAACGTGCGCCCGTCGTACGCGTAGAAGAGCGGAATGACGTAGGCGCGTCCGTCGTCCGCGAGGCCGAGGTAGCCGAATCGGTTCCCGGTGATGAAGGCGCGGACCTCCTCGTGCGTCATCTCGCGCATGGCGTCCGCTCGCGCCGGGCGCCGCTTGAGGCTTCTGGCCGATTCCCTCAGTCGACGCGCGCCGCGATGACGTCGCAGTCGTTGAGGGTCTCCACCGTGGCCGTGCCTCCCGCCTCGTAGCGCAGGTGCAGGTCGGGCGTGCACACGGCGAAGCCGGGCGAGCCGGCGGGCATGAACACCGAGGTCGGTTTCAGCATCATGCCCGAGAGGCCGTAGCGGCCCACGACGCCGTTGTCGAGGTCGAGCGCCACTTCGATCGGGGTCGTGCCCGTCACCACCATGCCGTTCGTCGCGCACTTCTGGAGCCCGGTCGGAATCTGGGACGTGAGCGTCAGACACGGATTCCCGTATCCATCGAGCGGAATGACGCCGCTTCCCCAGTCGGTGAGGGGCGTGAGGCGGACCTTGATCTCGTTCCGCCGCAGGGCGTTCGTCGCGGATTGCATGAGGTAGCTGCCGAAGAATTCGCCGCGGGCGTTGTAGTAGTCGTCCGCGATGGGCCGCGTACCGCTCTCGTAGGGGTCCTCGCGGGTCCGGACCGCCCCGATGAATCCGTCCTCGTTGATGTCGAACCAGACGCCGGCGAACAGCTCGAACGAGAGGACGCCGGGGAGCATCGTCTGCGATCCGTCGGGGTTGCGGCCCGGCATCGGACCCGAAAGCGTCGCGGCGTGACCGCCGACGGGGGACCAGAGCGGAAGGAGGTCGACCCACGGCATGTAGCCGTTCGTGAAATCGCGTCCCGCGTTGCTCGAAAGGCTTCCGGGGCGGGACTCCTGCGGGTAGCCGACGTAATGCTGGGACGTGACCATGCGCAGGGGGCCATGCGCCTCCGTGTCGCCCTGGAACGGCCCGACGCGACACCCGTTCGGGCAGTAGCCGACGCTCGGGCTTCCGAGCTCGTTCGTCCACGGGGACACGAGCACCCTGTAGAGCGAGGCGACCGGCCCCGACGCGACCGCCGAATAGCGGTCCACGTCCACGAGCGACTCCGACGTGGTCGTGTAGGGACGCTGGCCGTTCGGCGCGAGGAACGGATTCGTCACGGTGGTCACCGTGGCGTCCTGGAAGAGCGAGCCGTCGGTGAAGATGACGTGCGTGACGTACTGATTCTCGCCTTCCGACCGGTAGGCGATCTCGGAGGAGACATACTTCAGGTAGAAGTCCGGCGTGAAGGCATCGGGCCGGTACATGTGGGTCGGCATCGGGTGCGAGCCGGGCTCGACCCAGACCGGGATGCGGGCCGACGGGATAGACTTCCATTCGTTCGAGATCTTGGGCTTCGCGGCGGAGTGCTGCCCCGCCCAGTGGACCTGGATGATCTGGTCCCCGTTCGCATCCGACCAGTAACCATACCAGGCGCTGAAGGAGCCGCGCCCCGGCAGGATGACCTCGGGCACGGCGCCGCCGGTCATGCGGTGGAGGTTCATGCCGCGCTGGGCGTCCGCGACGAGGACGTAGTGGTTGTTGCTCTGCCCTGTGCCGCCGCCGCTCTGCACGGACTCGACGTCCCGGCGCACGGCGCCGACGTCGCCCACGGGGTCGCCCGGACCCTCGGAGAAGTACACCGCGTCGAGCATCCGGACGCCCACGCTCGGCGCTCCGACGCCTCCGACGCTCTCGAGCGGGCACGTCGCGTCGCCGCCGCGGGCGGCTTCCGCGACGCAATTCGCTTGCCCGAGGGGCGCCGTGCTGAAGCCTTCGGCGATCTCGCGGTCCGTGTAAACGTTGTAATCCGAGCGGATCTCGGGGTTCTGGGCCGCGCCCGCGAACGGCGCGGCGACGAGGACGGCGAGGACAGCAAGGATGGTGACACGGCGAAGCATCTGGAGGCCTCCGGCTCCGCAGTGGGTCGGGCGGCACTTAAGCGCTTCCCCCACCGGTCGGACCCGTCAGACCGCGTCGACCCGGGCGAGGCGGTCGCAGTCCGAGACGTCCTCGGCGAAGGCCGAGATGCCCGCGCCGTAGCGGACGTGCACGGGGCCCGCGCACGCCTCGAGTCCCGGCGACCCGGCCGGGAGGAAGAGCGTGTAGCGCGCAACGTGGCGACCTTCCTCCGTGGGCCGGTGCGAAAGGGGAATCGTGATCACGGTCCCGCCCGTCGCGAGGACGCCGTTCGCGCAGTTCGCGCCCGGCATGGAGCCGACGCCGCCGCAGATGGGCATGCCCAGCTCGTCGAGGAGGAGGACGCCGCCTTCCCAATCCCCGTCCGGCGCGATCCGGACCGGGAAGCTTCGCAAGGTCTCGGTGCTCGAAGGCGAGGAGACGGGTCGGAAGGGGACGAACTCCCCGCCCGAGGCGAGATAGTCGTCGCCGAAGGGCCGCGCGCCGCTTGCGTACGGATCCCCCGCGCGTCCGACCCGACCGTTCCCGTCGAGGTCCCGCCACGCGCCGGTCCACGCCTCGATGACCAGATGCGTCCCGGGAAGCGCGGTCATCCGCCCGTCCGCCGTACGCCCCGAGAGGGGCCCGGCGAGGGCCGCGAAGGGCCCCGAGCCCGCCGCCTGCAGGATGCGGAGGTCGAGCCAGGGCGCCCAGGCGTCGAGATGCTCGGCGTGGCGGCCCGCGCGCGAAGCGCCGGATCCCGGCGCGTGCTCGATCTCGTACGCCGCGTAGAGCGAGGCCGCGGCCGGGCCCGCAAGCGGCTCGAGCGGAGTTCCGGCGGCGGCCTCGGGACCGGGACGGCACGCCGCGGGGCAGAGGCCGAGGCTCGGACTTCCGAAGGCGTCGACGAGGGGCGCGAGCGTGCTGCCGTAGAGGAGGGCCACGGGGGCGGGCGCGGCCGCCGGGTACACGTCGATGTCCACGAAGGAAGCCGGATGGGGCTTCATGGGCAGCGCGCCGTCCTCGCTGGGCGCGAAGACCGGGTTCGAGACGACGACGCTGCGGAGGGATCGCAGGAGCGACCCGTCGGGGAAGATGACGGGGGAAGCGTCGAACTGCGCGAACCCGTCCGCTGCGGGCGCGTAGGACGCGCTCATGAAGTCATACGCGAACACGATGTCGGGCTCGTAGGGCGCGGGGCGCGAGGTGCTCGTGACCGCGGGGCGCGAACCCGGCTCGATGAACGCCACGAGGGGCGCGTCCGCGACGCCGACCCACTCGTTGTCGGGCGGCGGATTCGACTGCGCGGCCCCGGAGACGCGCACGCGACCGTCCCCGTCCGTGTCGTTCCATCGACCGTACCACGCGCGGAAATGGCCGATGCCGGGCCAGACGACGTCCGGCGCGAGGCCGCCCGTCGCGCGGTGCGGATTCGTACCCCGCGTCGGCTCCGCGATGAGCATGCCCGACTGCGTCGTCGGCTGTTCGACGAACGACTCGACCGCGGACTTGGGCTCGGTGGGACCGGGAGCGAAGTACGTCGCGTCCAGCATGAGCACGCCCGCGACCGGAAGCTTCGCGTTCGTCGCCGTCGGGGGACACGCCGGCGTCCCGCCCTCGCGGGCCGAGGCGACACAGTTGCGCTGACCCGCCGCGTCGAGGTCGAGACGGTTCGGCTCCCTCACCTCGCCCGTCATGTCGAGCGTGTAGGGGCCGGTCCACGGCTTCACGCGCAGCAGGTCGAGGAGGCTTGCGCCCGCGGGCGCCGCGGCCCCGACGAGAACCAGCGCCGCGAGGACGAGCGCGCCGCGTTTCACAGGGCCTCCCCCCAGCGTCCGAAGACGTCACAGTCGGCGACGCGATCCACGCGCGGATCCTCGATCGGTCCGTGCCGCAGGTAGACGGCCGCGACGCACACCTCGAAGCCGGGCGATCCGGCGGGGAAGAAGAGCGTATGTCCCCCGCGGTAGCGTCCGCGGTCGGTCATGCTCGAGAGGGCCGTGAGGTTCAAGGGCTTGTCGCCCGTGTGGAGGGCGCCGTTCGCGCGGCAGTCGGCGACGTTCGTCCGCTGCGTCCGGCCCGGACAGATGGGGAGCCCTTCCCGGTCGAAAAGCCCGACGCCGGCGCCCCAGGTCGCAAGCGGCCGCGCCACCATCTTGACGGCGAACACTTCCGCCGTGGTCGACGCCGTGGCGGTCGGGAAGCGGCCGATGAACTCGCCCGCGGCCTGCGCGTAGTCGTCGGGCGAGGGTCGCGCGCCCGCCGCGTAAGGGTCCTCCCCCGCGTCGCCGATGAAGCCGTCGCCGTCGAGATCGTGCCACAGGCCGTACCACACCTCGAGCGCCACGAAGCCCGGCGCGGGGGCCGGGGCGCCCGTCGCGTCGCGGCCGACGAGAGGCCCGGCCGCGAGCGAAGCGGGACCGGGACCGGGCGACGTGAGGAGGCGGAGGTCGACCCACGGCGTGGGACGCGCGACGTAATCCGCGCGCCGGCCGGCCGCCGTCGAATTGCTCGCCTCGTCCCATTCGGGGAGGGTGCGGGCGTAGCCCAGGCTCCACGCGGCGCCGGCGGGCCCCGCGAGCGGCTCGGGCGGCGCGAACGGACCCACGGCGCATCCGCCGGGGCAGAGTCCGAGGCTCGGCGAGCCGAGGTCGTTCACGGGCTTCGCGAGCGTCGCCGCGTAGAGCGCGCTGACGGATCCGGGAGCGGCCGCGGGGTAACGATCGACGTCCGCAAGCGACGTCGCGCCCGGCGTGTACGGGCGACCGAGGCCGTCGGGCGCGAACACGGGGTCCGTGACCGTGACGATGACGATCGTCTGCAGGAGCGATCCGTCGATGAACACGATGGGCGCGAGGTGCGCGTTGTGCGCGGACTCGCCGACCACCTGGTAGGCCTGCGAATAGATGTCGAAGCGGTAGAACACGTCGGGCGCGTCGTCGCCGGGCCGCCACGTGCTCGTGAGCGTGGGGCGGCTTCCCGGGTCGATGTACGAGGCGACCTCGCCGCGCACGCCGACGAACTCGTTGCCGGGTCTCGGCTTCCAGGCGTTCCAATCCACGTCGGCGTCGCCGTCGTCGTCGAGATCGCTCCAGTACCCGTGCCAGGCGCGCAGGACGGCGCGGCCCGGGAGGATGACCTCGGGCGCCTCGCCGTCCGTGCCGCGGTGCGTGTTCGAGCCGCGGAAGACGTCCGCGAGGACGTAGCCCGTGGCATTGGTGCCGTCGCGGGAGGCCTTCTCGGCGCCGCTCGAGGGGTCCGACGGGCCTTCGCCATGGTAGACGGCGTCGAGGATGCGGACGCCCACGGTCGGGTACAGCTCGCCGGTCGGGCGCGAGGGGCATGCCTCGGAGCCGCCGGCGGCCGCCTCCTCCACGCAATTGCGCTGGCCGAGGAGGGCGAGCGCGGCGCGCTGCGGCTCGCGCGCCTCGAACGAGAGGCGGACGCGGTACGGCGCCTCGATCGGGGACGTCGCGACGAACTCGTCGATGATGGCCGTCGCGACGGGCGTCATCGCGAGAAGCGCGACGAGGGCGACGACGCGTCGGGTCACGGGTGACCCTCCCATCGCGCGACGACGTCGCAGTCGTGGACCCACTCCGCCTCGTTCACGCCGTGGCGGAGGTAGGCGGGCGCCATGCAGGCGGTGAAGCCCGGCGAGCCGGTGGGCAGGAGGAGCGCGCTCGAAGAGACGAGGCGGCCCGGCTCGGCCGCGACCAGGTGCAGGGAGAATTGCAGCGGAGCGCTGCCGTGCACGCCCCAGAGCCCGGGCTTGAGGCACGAGAAGATGCCGTCGAGGAGCATCTCGTTCCCGCACTTCACCGAGCCGTAGAAGTTGTCGAGCACCACGACACCCGACCAATCGGAGTCCGGCGTGAGCGTGAGCGCGACGTTCCACGCGCGCGCAGGACTTTCGGGCGAGGTCGGGTAGATGCCGTGGAATTCGCCCCGCGGGTCCGCGTAGGCGTCCGGCGTCGGGCGCGTGCCGCCCGCGTAGGGGTCCTCGCCCGGAGCGCCGACGAAGCCGTCGCCGTCGAGGTCCTTCCAGAGACCGACCCACGCGTGGAACACCAGGACCCCGGGCATCGCGGAGGCGCGCCCGTCCGCGGCGCGGCCCGGCACGGGACCCGCGAAGCGCGACGCGGACCCGCTCCATGGGGCCCACGCGGCCGCGAGGTCCGCCCAGGGCGTGTAGCTCGCATTGTACTCCGCGCGCCGACCCGCGTTCGAGGCGCCGCTTCCCGGCAGCCATTCGCGCGCCGGCGGCACGTACTGGCCGGCCGCGAGGGCGCCGACGGGGCCCTCGAGCGCGGTGCCCGTCGCGAAGGAGGGCCCGATGCGGCACTCGCCTGGACACGAACCCACGGAGGGGCTCCCGATCGCGTTCACGGGCGTCGCGAGCGTCGCCCCGAAGATATCCGCGACGGGGCCGGGCGCGGCGGCGGCCGCGACGTCGATGTCGACGAGCGACGCGTCCGTGAGCGTGTAGGGGCGCTCGCCGTCGGGTTGGAGGATGGCTTCGGCGACGGTGGTCGTCCGCACGCTCTGGAGGAGCGACCCGTCGAGGAAGACGACGGGGCTCAGGCCGATGCCGACGTAGCCTTCGCCCGCCTGGGCGTGCGCATGGTTCGAGTAGTCGTGCAGGAGCGTGACGTCCGGCGCGTCCGCATGACCGCGCGACGAGGACATGAGGCCGGGGCGCGACCCTGGCTCGATGTACGCGACGAGCGTCGCCTCGCGCTCGGGAATCCACTCGTTCGTCGGGGTCGCCTGGCCGTTGACGTCGAAGGCGATCCGGATGCCCCGGTCGCCGTTGGTGTCGTTCCAGACGCCGTACCATGCGCGGAGCGTGTAGCGGCCGGGGAGGATGATCTCCTCGGCCTCGCCGCCCGAGGCCGCCCGCGGGTTGGCGCCGCGCATGAATCCCGCCGGTACGGCGAACAAGTTGCCGGGCTCGTTCGCGGTCGTCCCGGCGTCGCCCACGGGATCGCGCGAGCCTTCCTGCATCGCGCTCGCGTCGAGAAGGCGCACGCCCGAGAAGGGTCGCTTGCTCCGCACGACGGACGGACATCCGGGACCTCCGCCGGCCTCGGCCGCGGCGGCGCAGTTGCGCTGGCCCTCCGCGTCGAGCTGGCGAGCGTTGCGCTCGTCCACCTCGAGATGGACGGGATGGGTGTAGAAGGAGGAGATGCCGACGACGCTGATCTCCTGCGCCGCCGCGATCGGCAGGCTGGGTGAAAGCGCAAGGAGCGCGAGGACGAGGAGCGGGACCGCACGGTGCACGAGGGAGCCTCCCGGCCGCGAGTCCGCGTGGGACACCTTAAGCGCTACTCTTCGCGGTCGGCGAGGGGGGCCAGGGTGTCGCAGTCCGCGAGCGTGGTGCGCCGGCGGTTCCCGTCCGTCCCGTGCTCGAGCGAGACCGCGAGGCTGCAGGCGGTGAGTCCCGGCGAGCCTTCGGGGAGGAGGAGGGTCGCCCGGCCGAGATAGCGACCCGGCGTCTCGCTTTCGAAGATGCCGTACAGCCTCACGGGGGTCGACCCCGCAAGGAGCACGGCGCCCGAGGTGTAGCACGTCGACGAGAGGCCGGGGCCTTCGCAGGTGGGGTTGCCGGCGCCGTCGGCGAGGATGAACGCTCCGGCCCCCCACGTCGTCGTGGGCCGGACCTCCACGTACACCGTCTGCACGAGGTGGCCCGCGTCAGTCGTCGGCCAGTGGCCGAAGAACTCGCCCACGGGATTCGCGTAGTCGTCCGCGATGGGCCGCGTGCCGCCCTCGTAGGGATCGCCGGGTTTCGCGGATCCGATGTGGCCGTCGCCGTCGAGATCCTTCCACACGCCCGTCCACACCTCCCACGCGAGGACGCCGGGGAGCATGCTCGGCGAGCCGTCGGCGCCGCGTCCGGGGAGCGGCCCGGCCTCGCCCGCGGCGAGACCGCCCCACGCCGCGTAGAAGAGCCGCAGGTCGATCCAGGCCTCGTAGCCCGCGACGTGCTCCTCGTGGAGGCCCGCGCGGGTCGACCCGCTTCCGGCCTCCCACTCGCGCGGATACGGGGCCCAGACCGCGGCCTGGACCTCGCCGGCGGGACCCGCGACGGGCGTCGCGCCGAGCGGCACGGGGCCGGGGCGGCAGGCGTTCGGGCAGAGCCCGACGCTCGGGCTTCCGATCGCGTCCGCGGCGGGCCCGAGGGTCGCCCGGTACGCGCCCGCGACGGGCGCGGGAGCGACGGCCGCGTAGCGGTCGACGTCCACGAGCGACGTCGTCGACGCCGTGAAGGGCTTTTGGCCGTCCGGGCTCGGCGCAAGATGCGCGTGCGTGACCGTCTCGACGGTCATCGCGCGGAAGAGGGAACCGTCCACGAAGAGCACGCGGCCGTCGACGTCGCCTGCGGGCTTGTGGACCATCTCGATGACGACGTAGCGGTAGACGAGGTCCGGCGTCGCCTCGGCCGGGCGCACGCGGCTCGTTGCGACGGGATGCGCGCCCGGCTCGATGTAGCTCACGATTCCGCCGGTATCGTCCGGAACCCACTCGTTCGAGGGCCGCGGGTCCGTGGGACCGCGCGACGAGTGCCAGCGGACCTGCGCGACGCCGTCGCCGTTCGCGTCGCTCCATCGCCCGTGCCAGGAGAGGAAGTACCCGCGGCCGGGCACGATGACGTCCGGCACCTCGCCGCCGGTCGCGCGATGCCAATTGGCGCCGCGCGAGACGTCCATGACCGGCGCGTCCGCGTTCTCGGACGGCGAGACGAGGACGACGGCCGCGGAACCCGCAGGGTCCGTCGCGCCGTCGCTCTGGTACACGTTGTCGAGAACGAGCGTCGCGGTCGCGGGATGCGCGCGTCCCGTCGGGGCCGGCGCGCAGCGCGACGCGGGATCGTTCGGGCCGAGGCAGTTCATCTGTCCCGCGGCGTCGAGCTCGATGCGGCCAGGCTCCGCGCGCTCGTAACCCACCTTGAGGTCGAGGTCGGCGGGCACGCTCACCTGCGCGAGCGCGGGCGAGGCGAGGAGCGCGAGCGCGACGAGGGCGACGCGCGGGGCGCTCATGGACGCCCGTCCCACGCGCCAATCCGGTCGCAGTCCTTGAGCGGGATGCGTTCCTCGTTCGCGCCGAGCGCGCGGAGCATCTCGATGTCGCTCGTGCAGATCGTGAAGGCGGGGGATCCGTGGACCATGAGCACGCCCGACCAGGCGGAATAGTAGCCCGGAGCGCTCTCGTCGCGGGCCGCGGCGATGCGGATGGGCTGCGAGCCCTCGACCGGCATCTCAGGCACGCCGTTCATGTTGATCGGGACGACCCCGTCTCCCCACACCGTGTCGGGGACGAGATCCACCGAGATGGTGGCGAGCGCCGTGCGACCGCCGGGCGCGACGGCGAAGGTCCCGTAGAATTCGCCGCGCGTGTCCTCGTAGTCGTCCGCGATCGGCCGGCTTCCGCCGTGGTACGGGTCGCCGGCGCGCGCGGAGCCCACGAAACCGTCGGCGTCGAGGTCGCTCCAGAGGCCGAGGCGGATCTCCACGGTGAGGACGCCCGGCATCATCGCCTGCCCGCCGTCCGCGGCGCGGCCCGCGAGCGGCGAGGAGCGCGTCGCGAGCCCGCCGCCCACAGGCGACCAGCGCGGATGCAGATCGATCCAGTCGGTGTAACCCGCGCGGTACGCCTCTTGACGGCCCGCGTTCGTGGAGAGGCTGCCTTCGAGCCACTCCTTG
This sequence comes from Candidatus Thermoplasmatota archaeon, assembly GCA_035540375.1. Classification (NCBI taxonomy): domain Archaea; kingdom Methanobacteriati; phylum Thermoplasmatota; species Thermoplasmatota archaeon. The sequence goes on along the minus strand of DATLGO010000030.1, from coordinate 8,489 downwards.
GGGTAGGGCGCGAAGAGGCCCGCCATGGCGGCGTGCGCAGGACCTTCGAGCGGCGTGTCCGCGAAGGACATGGGTCCCGGTCGGCACGCGTTCGGGCAGTAGCCGAGGGAGGGCGTCGTGTACGGCGCGAGCGCGGAGGCGAGCGCGCCGTTGTAGAGCTGGACGAGCGGGCCCGGCGCGCCGACCGCATACCGATCGATGTCCACGAGCGACGTGGAGCGCGGCGTGTACGGCTTGCCGCCGGGGCTCGGCGCGAAGATGGGATCGCTCACGGTCGCTACCGTGATGGCTTCGAAGAGCGAGCCCGTGACCATCACGGAATACGGGATGCCCGCCTTCGTGGGGCCGCTCACGCGGAGGCCCGCGTCGCCGCCCGACGCGTGCGCGAGGTCGTCGGATTCGTAGACGAGGTAGAGATCGGGCGCGTACGCGTCGGGCCGGTGGAAGTTCGTGAACGAGGGGTGGCTTCCGGGCTCGACGTACGCGACGAGCGGCGTGTTCACGTCCACCGCCCACTCGTTGCGCGGACGGGTCCCGCCGTTCCAGATCGCGACGTCGACGTCGCCGTCGTCGTCGAGGTCGTTCCATCGCCCATGCCACGCCCACAGCTGGCTGCGGCCGGGGAGGATGACCTCGGGCGCGTCGCCGTCCGTCGCGCGGTGAGCGCTCATGCCGCGGTTCGCGTCCTTCACGGGCGCCGTCACGTTTCCGGTCGGGTTCGCGGCGACGGCCTTCGCGCTCCCCACGGGGTCGCTCACGCCGACGCCGAAGAGCACCGCGTCGAGGACGCGGATGCCCGTCGGCGGATAGGCCACGCCCGTCGAAACGAACTCGCATCCGGCCCGCGCGGGAGCCTCGGCGGAGGCCGGAAGATCGAGGCAGTTGCGCTGGCCCATCCCGTCGAGCGCGAGCCGGTCGCGCTCGCGGGTCTCGAGACCGGTCTTGACGGCGTATTCGGCGCGAAGCGTCATCGCCGCGGCCTCGGCCCCGGGGACGGCAAGCAGCATGACGAGGATGATCACGGCACCGTGGCGGGCATCCATGGAAAGCCTCCGACCCGCCCATGCGGCCTGGGATCGCTTAAGCGCTCCCCCCTGCCGTCGGGCGACCCCCCGACCCGTTCCCGATCCGGGAGGGGCGGGTCGCCCAGGCCCGCGCGACGGGTCAGGACGTCTGCGCAAGCGTCGCGTCGACGTCCCACGCCGCGACGCGGTCGCAGTCGCGCAGGACGAGCCGCTCCTCGCCCGCTCCGATCGACCGCAGCATCTCGACCGCGTCCGTGCAGACTGTGAAGGCGGGCGACCCCTCCGGCATGAGGACGGTCGTCCACGCGCTGTAGTAACCCGGGACGTTCTCGTCGCGCGCGACGGCGATGCGGATCGGCTCCGCGCCCGTGACGACGTTCAAGGGTCGCCCATTGATGTCGAGCGGCCAGACGCCGTTGCCCCACGTCGTCTCGGGGAAGAGGTCGACCGCGAACGACAGCGCCGCGGAGCTTGATCCCTTGTAGACGGCGTTCGCGCCGAAGAACTCCCCGCGCGGGTTCGTGTAATCGTCCGCCACGGGGCGGCTCCCGCCGTGGTACGGGTCGCCTTCGCGCGCGGTCCCCACAAAGCCGTCGCCGTCGAGGTCGTGCCAGAGACCGAGACGCACCTCGGCCGAGAAGACGCCGGGCATCATCGCCATCGCGCCGTCCGCGCCCCGGCCCGGAAGCGGAGAGGAGCGCGTCGCGGTCCCGCCCCCCAAGGGGGACCAGCGGGGGTGGAGATCGATCCAATCCTCGTAGCCCGCGAGATACTCGACGTGCCGACCCGCGTTCGTCGACAGGCTTCCCGGGCGCCATTCCTGGGGGTACGGCGCAAACGGCGCGCCGACGAGGGCGTTGCCGGGACCTTCGAGCGGCGTGTCCGCGAAGGAAACCGGGCCGGGCCGGCAGGCGTTCGGGCAATAGCCGAGAGAGGGCGTGGTGAAGGGACGCAGCGTCGAGGCGAGCGCGCCTGCGTAGAGTCCGGCGACCGGGCCGGGCGCGGCGGCCGCGTAACGATCGACGTCCACGAGCGAGGTTTCGCGCGGGGTGTACGGTTTCCCGCCCGCGCTCGGCGCGAGGATGGCGTCCGTCACGGTGCTGAGGGTCACGACTTCGAAAAGCGAGCCGGTCAGGAGGACCGAATAAGGCACCGCGGCCTCGATGTTGCCGCTCACGCGGATGCCCGCATCGCCGCCCGAATGGTGCGCGAACTCGTCGTCGTTCCACACGAGGTACATGTCCGGCGAGACCTCGTCGGGCCGATGGAAGTTCGTGAACGACGGGTGGCTTCCGGGCTCGACATAGGCGACGATCGGGGCCTGCCGGTCGGGCGACCACTCGTTGCGCGGGCGCGGGCCCAGAGGAATCGTCGCGATGTCGATCGCGCCGTCGCCGTCGAGGTCGTTCCACCGTCCGTGCCACGCCCAGAGCTGCCCGCGGCCCGGCAGGATGAGGTCGGGGGCGACGCCGCCCGACGCGCGGTGGGGGTTCATGCCGCGTTTCGCGTCGTTCGCGGCCGCCGAGGCGTTCGCCCTGGGGTCCGCGAGGATGGCGCGCGCGTCGCCCACGGGATCGCTGAGGCCTGCGCCGTAGAGGATCGCGTCGAGGACCCGGATGCCGACCGCGGGATACGCCTCACCCGTCGGCCCGAACGCGCAACCGGGGCGCGCGGCCGCCTCGAGGGACGCGGGCGCGTCGAGGCAGTTGCGCTGCCCCGCCGCGTCGAGGAGCATCCGGTTCGTCTCGCCCGTCTCGTAGCCGGTCTCGACCACGTATTCGGCGCGGAGGACGACCTTGGCCGCCGCAAAGCCGGGGCCGAGAAGGAGCGCGGCGAGGACGAGGGCGGACAGGGTGCGGGCGTTCAAAGGGGGAGCCTCCCAGCGCCCATGGTACCTGGCGACCCTTAAGACATTCCCGTCCCCGTCGCCACGTAAAGGCAAATACGGTCCCCCGGCAGGCGATTGGATGATCCGTCACGGACCTCTTGCGGCTCCCCATGGACGACCTCCCGGCCGACGGCGTCTTCGACCTCGCGATCGTGGGCGCGGGCCCCGCGGGCCTCATGGCCGCGCTGAAGAGCGCGCTCCTCTTCCACACCGCGATCGTGCTCGACAAGGGCAGGCGCACGAGCCGCGCGTTCTTCGTGCCGAAGATGGACAACATCCCCGGCTACCCCGAAGGCGTCTCGGGACGGAAGGTCATGGACGACCTCCGCGCGCAGATCGCGCACGCGGAAAAGGTCGCGGGACGCCGCTTCGTGCGCTTCGAGGAGCCCGTCGAGATCGCGACGCTCGAACGCGCGGGCGGCGTGTGGCGCCTCGGCGGCCACCGCGTCGTCGGCCGCAACGGCCGCGGCGAGACGGTCGAGGCGCGGGCGCGCGCCGTCGTCCTCGCAACGGGCGTCGTGGACCGCCAGCCGTACATCGGCGAGAACACGTACGACATCACGGCCATCCTGCCGTACGCGAACAAAGGCCTCGCCGACTACTGCCTCCTCTGCGACGGGCACACGATCCGCGGGAAGCGCGTCGCGGTGCTCGGCCTCGGCCGCGGCTCCGCCGGCATCGCGGAGTCGCTGCGCGACCACTTCGGCGCGAGCGAAACGGTGCTCGTGACGTGCATCGCCTGCGTCACGGGCGAACCCGGCCACGACCACGCGCGGCACGGAGCCCTCATCCGCGACACGGAAGCGCTCGGCATCCCCGTGATCGACAAGACGATCGCGAATCTCGAAGGCCAGAGGGAGGACCGCATCCGACTCGTCTTCGACGACGGCACGCGCGAGGACTTCGACAAGGCGTGGGTCTCGTTCGGGTGGTTCAAGGTCACGAACGATCTCGCGAAGCAGGCCGGCGCCGCGATCGACCGCGACGGGTACGTGACCTCGACCGAGGACTGCGAGGTCCTCGGCGAGGACGGCGAACCCATCCCCGGCCTCTTCGTCGTCGGCGACCTGCGCGCGGAGACGTGGAAGCAGATCCCCATCGCGCTTGGCGACGCGGAGAGCGCGGTCATCCACGCGTATGCGGTGCGGTTGTAGGGCGGGCGGGGCCGACGAGCGCTAAGTGGGGACGAGACCCAACGCGGACACGGGCGTCCGCCATAGCCGACCGGTCCCGTCCGCGGGCCAAACGAGGATCTCCTTTGTTCCCGTCGCCGCCGTCAGGACCATGCGCGGCCCGGCCACGCTCACGGGAGCGGGAACGTCCGTATCGACGAAGAAGAATCGCGGGTTGGAGCCCGTTGCATCGCTCGTTGTGATCGCGCCCAGCTGGCCCGTGCGGAGTCCGCGGAGGATCCAGATTGTCGATGTTGCTGGATCCGTGACCATGGCGGCCCCTTCGCCGAGCGTGAAGCGTAATGTTGTGTACGTTTCGCTGCCGAACCCGTTGCCGATCCACCCGTCAGTCTCGACGTCATATCTCAGGATGTGATGACGCGTTGATAGGAGGATGTAGCGGTCGTTTAGGACGACGCCCGTGAGCCCGAAATGGCCGACGATGTTTCCGACCTTCCCCGCCTCCGGATCGCTCGAGGGCAAATCCGGTAAGCGCGACCACTCGCCGGTGTCGATGTTGAACGCGTACCAGTAGCGAGTCGCACGCCCCGGCGCGACGAAGATGCGCGCATCGGCGATGAACGTCGCGGCTCCCTCGCCTACCTCGACGGGCACGTCGGCGAGGCGCGTCCAGCCGATACCCCGGTCATCGGGGCCGTTCAAGACCGCATGGGGCGTCCCTGTGTCGTATTTCAAGAACATCTTTGACCCGCCCCCTAGAACGACGTAGATCGTCCGGTTGCCGTCGAACGCGCCGCTCGCCCCCGATCCGAAGGCTCCCGGAATGTCGACGTCGGCGGGCGGAGGGTGATAATTCCGATAGACGTTGTTGGCGATGTCAAAATACTGGCTCGGACTCCCCGGCGGATTCACACCGCCGGGACGGAAGATGTACGACCGTTCCCGGACCGAGTCATGGACAACGAACGTCGATGCATCGCGGATGCTCGTGTAGAAGAGTGGTCCGCGAGACCAATCTTGCGACGCGTCGGCCTCGACTCCAGGTGGCCCGCGCTCGCCGGCGGCACCCGAGGACCCCTGCGGGCCGGGAGGGCCGGTCGGACCCGGGGGTCCCGGTGGCCCCGCGGGACCGGCTGGCCCAGGCGGCCCGCGAAGATTGGGAGCCCCATCCTCGACGGAGGGCCCTGAGTCAGAATCGGATGCGAGCGGCGCCACACAACCGGCGAAGAGAATGGCGAGCGTGGCGATGACAGGTCTCGTCCGACCGTACTGCACAAGCTGACACAATCATGTCAAGCATGAACATTTTGGAAAAAATTGAATCACCCCAACACCCGCAACGCCCACGCCGGCGGTCCGCCCGTGAGGAGCACGACGCCGTAGTAGTACGCCATGTAGAGGCCCGCCACGACGAGGAGCGCGCCCGTCGCGGTCTTCACGTGGCGCGACGCCGCGCGCACGACAGCCACGCCGCGGCCCGTCGCGACCGCGGCCGCGATCGGGACGAGAAGCGTCGCGACGCCGAACGCGTACACCGCGAACGTCGCGAACGCGTCCACCGCGCCGCCCGTCGCGAGCGCGGAGGCGACGAGGAACGCGAAGAGCGGGAAATTGCACCCGAGGCTCACGAGGCCGTACACGACGCCGAACACGAACGCGCGAAGCGGCCGCGGCACGCGCGTCGGCGCCGCGAAGCCGAACGGGACGGTCGGGTCGCGGCCGAGGAGCGTCGCGACGCCGAGCGTCGCGAGCACGAGGCCGAGGACCGCAAGCAGCGCCGCGAGGCGGCCGAGCGTGAGAAGGCCCGAGGCGAGGATCGCGACGGGCGCCCCCACGACGACGAGCACCGCGACGACGCCCAGGCTCGCCTGCGCCCCGATCGCGAGGCCCCGCACCGCGCGCGTCGACGCGAGCGCCACGAATCCCGTCACCGCGAGCGCCCCGCCGCCCGCGAGCGCCGCAAGCGGCGCGAGCGTCAGCGCCGCGGCGCCCAGGTTCACGCGCTGCACCTCGAAAAGGCCCAGCGCGACGAGCAACCCGCCGAGCGCCACCGCCGCCGCGCCCGCCCACCGGTGCGCGCGCGACGGCGCCGCCGCGCCCCCGCCCGACGACTCGCCGAGGAGGTAGCCCACGTACGCCGGGAGCATGCCCACGCTGCACGGCGCGAAGAAGCCCAGGATCGACGCCACGAACGCCTGGGCCACGAGGAGCGCGTCGACGGGCATCCTACGGGGCGCAAGGCGCGGCCGCGTGAAGAAGGCGTCGGGCCTGGCGAGACGGACTTGGATTCCCGGGCGCCGGGAACCGGGCGCCGGGAACCGGGACCGGGAGCCGGGCGCCGGGAGCCGGGCGCCGGGAACCAGGCGCCGGGAACCGGGCGCCGGGAACCGGGACCGGGAGCCGGGACCGGGAGCCGGGACCGCGAGCCGGGCGCCGGAACCGGGCGGCGGGAACCGGGCGCCGGGAACCGGGACCGGGCGCCGGGACCGGGAGCCGGGCGCCGGGAACCGGGACCGGGAGCCGGGCGGCGGGCGCCGGGACCGGGCCCGGGCCCGGGTCCGGGTCCGGGTCCGTGTTCGGGACCGGGACCGGGACCGGACGCGCGTTGAGCTGTCGCGTCAAGTGCCATCGAGGTTGTCGGTCGTGGCGGAGGGGTCGAGCGCGGGTTCGACGCCACGCGTTCGATGCACGAGCGCTTGAAGCATCGCTGCGATGCGGTTCAGCTTCTCCTTCCCGTTGTCCTGGTGGTCGCGCGTGACGTAGCCCAGCGCGTGGCCGACGTCGAGCGCGGCGGCGGCCTCCGTTGCAGATCGGAGCGCGATGCGGTAGAACCTCGCCTTTTCGCGCCGGCTGAATTCGCCCGCGCCCTCGGCGAGGTTGAGGACGATGGATGCCGCCGCGCCCTCGAGCTGATCGCCGATCGAATGTCGCCCTTTCGGCAACGCCTGCGTGATCTCGCGCGTGAGCGTCGCGAACGCGAGCGCCACGGTGTACGCATCGAAGCGCTCGTGATCGAACCCCTCGCGCGATCGCCGCACCGGAAAACCCACCCATCTCAAATGAAACGAGAGGGAATAACGATCATCCGGACGTCGCGCCACGCGACAACCAACCGGTCCCGGACCCGGTCCCGGACCCGGTCCCGGACCCGACGCCCGGTCCCGAATCCCGGTCCCGTCGCCCGGCACCCGACACCCGGTCCCGGTCCCGAGACCCGACGCCCGGTCCCGGTCCCGGCACCCGGTCCCGGTCCCGAGACCCGACGCCCGGTCCCGGTCCCGAGACCCGACGCCCGGTCCCGGCACCCGGTCCCGGTCCCGAGACCCGACACCCGGTCCCGGTCCCGAGACCCGACACCCGGTCCCGGTCCCGAGACCCGACACCCGGTCCCGGTCCCGATGACATTCGCTCCAGTCACACCGGCCTTCCGACGCGCCGCCGTTCGCGCTCGCCCCCGGCGGCGCGGGCGTACCCGAGCCAGGCGACGCCGCCGACGATGCCGCCCCAGAGGGTGTGAAGGGCGATGTCGGTGACCATCGCCGGCTCGCCGACGACGAGGGGGAGGCCGAGAACGAGCCAGACGGCGAGCCACGCGAAGAGGACGCCGACCGCGAAGCCGTAGAGGAGGCCGAGGCCGACCATGGCGGGGAGGCTTCCGCGCGCGACGAGCCAGCCGAACGGCGCGGCGAAGACGATGCCGGCGACGAGGTGGATCGCCCACCCGACGGCGAGGCTGTCGCTTCCCACGAGCCCCGCGACCATGTCTTCGATCGCGCCCATCATCGTCATGGGGACGCCGATGACGATCGACGCGAGGAGTCCACCCGCGGCGGCCCAGAGCATGCGATCCGCGCGTCCCGTCCGCTCACGCGCCATGTTCCGCGGTCGGCCGGCGGGGCGGCTTCACGCTTGCGGCGGGGCCGTCGATGCGCGCGCGTCGTCGCGGCGGTTGAGTTCGCCGTGCGCGATCCAGGCGAACGCCGCGACGAGCGCGGGCACGGTCGTGTCCCAGTGGATCATGTAGATCTGCGTCGTGAACGTCTCGATCGCGAGCTTCGCGGCGAGCGCGACGCCGGCGACCGCGAGGAAAGCGAGCGCGAGCCCGAGGAGGGCGTTGCGTCTTGAGAAGCGCAGGTACGGGTGCCGCGCAGGCTTCACCGCGCACGCGACTTCCTCGTTCTTCATCGCGCGGTACGCGAGCACGGAGCCGCCCACGCTCGCGGCCGCGACGGGGAGGGCCACGGCAAGCGGGAGGCCGAGGAGGAGCGGCGCGGTCGTGATGCCGACGGTCGCGGCCACCGCGGCCACGACGGTGAGCGTGCAGCTCACGCACGCCGCGCCGCCGAGGAGGACGGTGGGCACGGCCCAGCTCAACGCGTCGCGCACGGGCATCGGTCGTCGAGGGGGCGTTCGCGCATTTAGGGGTTGCCTTCAACGGTGGGG